>JAKACM010000056.1 GCA_021821465.1 Bacillota bacterium | reverse complement strand
CAACCTTTTTCCCCAAGACTTTTTATTGGCACCCCACGCTGGGGGTGCCAATAAAGCATAGATCGGACGGATGGATGACACCAAATTATTAGTGACACCAAGGACAAATAACATTAGCTAAAACATCGGGTTGTGATCCACAGATGTCCCATTGCCGGGTTAAGCCGAATGCATCCCAACCTTTGCTACATTACCTGCGGCGTCATGGGTTCTGTCGCCAGTCGCTATCAGGGCCCGGTATGGGTTTCGGTCGACCATACCTTAGCGTGGGACGACCAACCGTGCCGACTTGTGATCTCGCGTTCGGAACCTTCGTCGAAAGAGTCATGCAGTGCTCGATTTCCCGTGACACCGGATACCCTCAAGACAATGTCACCTACCACACACTCCGTCTCCGCCGAATTTCCGAAGGAGGTACGCCCGATGTCGTCCCTAATTGCAGCGTTGGCTAAAACCAGCCTCAATATTGCTGAAGTATTGGATGCCGCGTCCGAGTCGATAGGGCTTCCCCTATGGTTTCAAGATAATGCGCATCGTATTTTGGGCACGTCTCCACCACGGGAGCTGGACACAAAAGATTTCTCGCAGCCGGTTTATTGGCATCGGGAAACGGTTGGCCATGTTTATACCTCCACGGGAAAGGATTGGGAGACAAGCAATCTTACGGAGACTTTGGCTTTCGTAGCGCGTCTGGTCTCCACTTGTTGGGCCGAACAAAATGCCGGCAGCGAATCTTGGATGGCGGATGCCGAATCCCGCTTTGTCTCACTATTAGTCAGTCCAAACGGTTCAGATAAAGCCGCTTGGCTTCAGCAGTGGGATCACCTTTGGCCTGCGTCCAATGTCTGTCCTGCTCAAGTGATTGTGTGGCACCAGGAGGGAATTGATTCTTTTAATGATATGCGCATCTTGCAACAGATGCGGCATATAGGACAAGGGTTTGGTGTACCCACTTGGTTTGCTCTTCTTCATAAAACTTATTGGACGGGAATTATTCGCACGGCGGAGTTGACGTCCCATCAACTCACTATTCTTGAAAAGACGCAACGCATGCTGAGTCAAAACACTCATGCTTCGATTTATCTGGGTCTCGGCCGCATGGCCCTGGATCCCGGCGAATTGTCCCGGTCATTTGCGGAAGCATGTGAAGCGGCCACTTTGGCCAGTGTCATGGGACGTCATGATCTGCTTGCCTGGGATGATATCCCCGGAGTGCGTTTGATTCCTTATCTCAAAGAAAATGCGGAGTTATTGCGATTGAGCAAAGAGCTTTTAGAACCTCTCAAACGAGAAGACCGTAAGCATGGCACTCAATTGATGCTCACCCTTCGTACGTATATTCGGTGCAAAATGAACGCAAAAAAGACGAGCGAAGCGCTCTATATACACCCAGGAACACTGAAATATCGCTTGCGTCGGATTCAAGCGGTGAGCACCTGGGACTTACAAAATCCGTTTGCGTTATTTGAATTGGTAACTTGCCTCTTGTTGACGGACGACGATTTTGCGTTGTCGAATTTGCCCAGTTCATTTCGACAATACATACCGGAAGCCATAACATGGAATCCCAACGCCAAAAGAGGAGTATAGACTTGCGCCGGAATCCGAGCAGCAAGGCAACATACACTTCTCATACATAAGCCTTCGGCTCATCTGCGCCATCTTGGGTGCTGGCACGATTTTTATGCGGAGATCGATGAGAGCAAGGGTGTAAAGAGATATCGGTGCGGATATGCTCATCGCGTCTAGTCTCATCCTATTGATGAAGCGTTCAAATCATCACGTGACTTTGCCGAAATCACCAGGTTTGAGCAAGGAACCTGGTGGTTTTCCTTTTCGATTATCCCATCAAAGGCATATCATGGGATAAAGGATTGATTGTCGGATAAAACGCGAGTCAAGCGACCGTGTTGCCAGGAAAATTTTGCATGGCGCGGCGTTTGATTCCATTTCATTTCAGGGATTAAAGGCCAGTGTGTAGCGAATGAGGGCATTTCAACATCTATTCAGTATTTATGGAGGAATAATGTGCCAAGGAATCTCACGAATTGTTGATGCGGGCGATAGCAGATGAACAGTTTTAAACGAAACAAACGATGGCACCCGTGGCCGCCAACAAATTCTCGGTTCGCATCATGACTATTCTTCATCTTGCTCGGGCACAGATCCTGAGGGCAGAATGCACAATTTTTTGAAAGGAACCAGGGCATTAAGACCAAGGATCATATCTTGCTCAGGGCGAATAGTGTAATTATAATCCGTCGCGGGATTTTGGTGAACAAAGACGAATGGAAAATAGGCAGCACACTTGTGGGTTGAAAATCCGCAAGTATTGGTATGGTTCGTAAGGGAGGCACTCTGGCATGAATGTTCTGAAGCGTTGGGGACCCTATACCCAAATGAGTAAGGTGGCCACGGCCGGTCCGGTAGTGATCGACAAAGCGGAGGGAGTTTATGTATGGGACGAAGCGGGTCACCGGTATTTGGATGCGCATGCCGGTTTGTGGCTGAGCAATATTGGGTACGGACGGCCGGAAATTATTGAGGCTGTTAGTCGTCAAGCACAGCAGTTAAGCTGGTTTTCGTCGTTTGGTGGATTTGCCAACCGTCCATCTCTAATGCTTGCCGAAAAATTAGTCAATGTGCTGTCGCCAGACGGAATGGGCACAGTGTTTTTTAGCAATGACGGATCGGAAGCTGTGGAAACCGCATTGAAAATTTGCCGCCAGTATTGGAAGCTACGCGGTCATGCGGAAAAGTACAAATTTATTGGACGGCATTATGCTTATCACGGTGTCACTTTGGGGGCTTTGTCGGTGGCTGGCATTACGGCCAACCGGCAGGCGTTTGAGCCATTGCTTACAGGGGTTAGGCATGCGCCGGCACCCTATCGCAATCATTGTACGTTTCATGCCGCGGCGAGTGTTTGCACACTGGCTTGCGCACGGGAGCTCGAACGTCTCATCCAATTGGAGGGTCCTCACAGCGTAGCAGCTTTCATTGCCGAGCCCATCCAGGCAGCAGGGGGTGTCATCATCCCGCCTCCAGAATACTTAGCTCAAGTGCGAGACATCTGCCGTCAATATGATGTGCTCTTCATTGCTGACGAAGTGGTGACAGCCTTTGGCAGACTGGGGGAATGGACGGGCAGTCGGTATTATGGGATCAAACCCGATTTGATGACTTTCGCCAAGGGCATTACCTCTGGGTACCTGCCTCTGGGTGCCACTGCCGTGACGCCTGAGATCATGGAAGTCTTTATGAATGCTCCCCATGACGGACCCGAATTGCGCCATGGCAACACCTATAGTGGTCATCCCCTTGCTGCTACCGCCGCCTTGGCGAACATTGCCGTAATCGAAGAAGAGCAACTCCTCGCTCGGGCAGCTAAGATGGGAGAATATCTGCATGCTCGGGTGCGCCAATTGGCAGATGAATTCCCGGATCTCGTGGACGATGCAGACGCCGTCGGACTTCTTGGAAGAGTCGAGTTGTCGGCTCAGGAGGATGGGCGGGGAAAAGCCGCCGCAAGAATAGCGGCTCGCATGCAAGAACAAGGGGTCATTGTCCGTCCCGTGGAAGACGTCATTACGCTATCACCTCCGTTAATCATTTCGGAGGAGGAAATCGATATGATCCTTAATGCGTTACGTGCCGCCCTGCTCGGCGAATGATTGGAGTAGGGCAGGGAAGGGGTTGCCGATGGCAGAGATCGAACAGCAAATCGATAAGGATAACAGATTCCTCGAACAATTTGGCTATCGGCAAGAATTGCAACGCACGTTGAAGATTTTTTCCAATTTTGGAGTTGCGTTTACCTATTTATCGCCGGTCGTGGGCTTTTACTCGTTATTCGGCTTTGGCCTTCAGACCGGAGGCCCCGCATTTTTCTGGAGCATCCCCATTGTGGTCATTGGGCAGTTGATGGTCGTGTTGATCTTTTCGGAATTGGCGGCCAAATACCCTTTGGCGGGTGCCTTATATCAATGGGCACGTCGCCTGATGGGGCGAACCTATGGATGGTTCGTCGGATGGATTTATGGGTGGGCTTTGTTAGTGACGATTGCCGCCGTCGACTATGGGGGTGCGCCATATATCGCCTCGGCTCTAGGAATAGCCGGGACGCAAACTCAACTCATTTTGATAACATTGATCATGATTGTGGTGCAAACCCTTATTAACATGGTGGGGTTTACGCGGCTTACAGTATTAATTAACGTGGGCGTCGCAATGGAAATTCTGGGCACCTTAGGGATTGGAGTCATTCTGCTATTCTTTGGCCACCAACCAGTGTCTATAGTGAACAGGACGATGGATGTGCAGGGACACGGGGGATACTGGCCGGTGTTTTTGATGGCGTTATTGTTTTCGGCATTCATCTTTTATGGTTTTGAGTCAGCTGCCGATGTGGCCGAGGAAGTCATCGATCCCAGACACCGAGTGCCCAAGGCCATGATCTGGGCGTTGGGCGTGGGGGGGTTTACCACCATGTTTGCCGTCTTTGCGTTTTTGCACGCCACCCCCAATATGCTCTTGGCTATGAATTTAGCCAAAACGCCGAATCCAGTGGCTTATATATTGACGGCAACGATTGGCATTACTGCTGCCAAGATTTTTTTGTGGATTGTGATCATTGCGTTTTTGTCGTGTGGTGCCGCCGTTGAAGCTGCTGCAACCCGAGTTTTTTTCTCTTATGCACGGGACGGTGCTATTCCTTTCAGCATGTTCTTGAGTCATGTCTCGGCTAAATATCATACACCCGTTAATGCTTTGTGGTTGTCGGGTGTGGTTGCTTTGCTTATTAGTTTGTCGGCCCAGTTCGAATCGATCCTCACAAGTTTTGCTGTGGTGGGAATTTACTTAGCATTTCAACTGATTATGCTTGCGGCTCTCATCGCAAGGATACGAGGGGTGAAAGCCGATGAGCTTTTTAACCTTCGCGGATGGGCGTGGCTGATCAACTTGTTGGCCATGGGTTATGGGGTCGCGATGATTATGAATTTGGTGCGTCCCAGTCATCCTACGGCACCTTGGTATATCAACTATGAAGTTTTTCTGGCAACGGCAGCCATTATTTTGTCGGGAACCGTGGTTTATTTTACTGCTCCTCGTATGGAAGACCTACATTTAGATGAAAGAAGAGTTGCCAAGCGGTGAGAGAACACATTAAGGAGGCTAAACAACGTGAAATATTTACAATGGATCCATGGGGAACAAGTGCCCTCAAAAGAGATGTTTTCCGTAAAAAATCCTGCAAATGGGGAATTTGTAGCAGAAGTGGCGTCCGCCACTGAGACGGAAGTCAATCGCGCGGTTGCTGATGCGAAACAAGCCTATGACGACGGGCGTTGGTCACGATTGCCGTTAGCGGAACGCAGCTTGAGATTATTTCGCTGGGCCGATATTTTGGAGAAGCATCAGAGCGAAATCGAACTCACGGAGTTGCAACAAACCGGCAAACCGTTGAAATTGATCCGCTACTCGGATTTCCCTTTTGCCATAGATAATTTGCGATTTTATGCGGCCGCCGCACGATTTTTGGACGGCAATGCGGCCGCTGAATATAATGGAGCCCATAGTTCCTGGCTTAGGCGCGAGCCTTTAGGGGTTGTGGCGGGAATTGTACCATGGAATTATCCCTTTATGATGGCCATGTGGAAGGTGGGCCCTGCTCTGGCCGCGGGCAATACCATGGTGTTGAAACCGGCTACATTGACGCCTTTGACTGCCCTTATGCTGGGGCGTTATGCACAAGAAGCGGGAATTCCTGATGGCGTACTTAATGTGTTGGCGGGACCTGGTCGTACAGTGGGAGAGTCCTTGGTTCGCCATCCGGACGTGCAGATGATTTCATTAACGGGGGATACGGCAACCGGAAGGAAAATCATGGCGGCCGGTGCTCCGCGAGTCAAACGTCTGCATCTCGAACTGGGCGGGAAAGCCCCCTTTATCGTGTTTAATGATGCCGATGTGGCAGCCGCGGTGGAAGGGGCGGCCGTCGGTTCTTTGGTGAATACGGGACAAGATTGCACCGCCGCCACACGAATATATGTAGAACGTGGTACATATGCCGAATTTGTGGAACGGTTACAAGCACGTTTTGGTCAGGTACGATTGGGCGATCCTATGGATCTTCACACGGATTTGGGGCCCCTGATTTCTCTCTCGCAAAAGGACAAGGTTTCACATTATGTGAGTGATGCAGTTAGGCAGGGTGCGACGGTATTTACGGCCGGGAGTGCGGTGAAAGATCTTCCTCCCGGCTATTACTACCAACCTACGATTTTGACCGACATTGGCCAGGATTGGCCCGTAGTTCAAGAAGAAATTTTTGGACCGGTTGTGGTGATTTTGCCTTTCGACAACGAGGCGGAGGCTGTATTCAAAGGAAATGACGTGGAATACGGATTAGCTTCATCGGTTTGGACCCAAGACGTGGCAAAAGCTCTCAGAATGTCGGCCGCATTGAGATTTGGCGAAGTCTGGATTAACGAACATCTGCCGTTGACTTCAGAAATGCCCCATGGAGGAGTAGCCCAAAGCGGATTTGGGCACGATTTGTCCCGTTATTCTTTGGACGAATATACCGTGGTCAAACACATTATGGCCGATACGGGTCTGGGTACTATCAAACCCTGGCACTTTACGGTATTGGGAGATGTTCCACAATAACTACCAGGAACCGTGGGGAGAGCTCAAGTTTCTCTGGATTCTTGGGGTGTCTCGATTTTGGTCTCGTAAGACACCCTCTCATTTCATAAAAGGAGAGTGCTTGGCTATTAAGTGTTAGCAGGGTGCACAAGACAAAAATATGGTTATTATGATAGCGTGTTCCCAACCTATGAAGACTGGGCCTTCAGTCCTGAATAAGGGCATTGAGGACAATCCGCCTAGGATATCCCCTGCTTGCGAGCCCCATTGAATTGGTCGTATTTGTCGTGTTGTACCGGTTCCAGAGGTGGGTGTCCATAACTTAGCGACTTTTGCCATCTTCGTCGAGGGGCTGAGCGTACGTAATAATTGTCGTGGGTCTTCGGTCTCTTTTTTCGTCGGCTATGAAGCCTCTGCAAATTTGGATGAAGACTAAGGGTGTCATAAACCAATCAGTCGGCCGTTTCTATCCGGTCCTGTCGTTGGCTTCTTCTATTACCCATGACCCAAAGGTACCTGAGATCCGTGCGTGTGGTTTGGCTTTGCTGACGGGTTTGGTGATCAAGCGTCCGCAGGCATAAATTATTGCCATGCACAATGTCCGATGTCGGGTCCCCTATGCTTTGGGCGGTGATAGATTTGTGTTCCAATACACTTGGCACAGAGCCACGTTTGTTCGCCACTCACCGTTCCAATCCACTCATTTTCAATCAGTCATCAATATCATTTTACGATCTATCCGGTTTCTTTCGGTTTTCGAGAACATTCTGCTCTATGTCGTGGGCGCATGGATGGTGATGGGACGAGTTCTCTTAAGTCCGCCTCTATATGGGACTCGATTAGGCGCCCAGGCATATGAACTCTGGCACCGACAGAATTCAGGAGATCTGGATATAGCAGCATCCGCGAGATATGAAACCTAGGTGGTGTATTCATAATCCTTATTCCGACAAGCAGAGAATGGCGATGATTAAAGAGAAATCCGTTTTAATTCGTGGCATCAAGTGAATGGTGTTCGGTTACAAAGCAACTTGAATGCCTTTGGCACGATACGCGTAGCTCTATTGGTTTTGTGAGGGAAGGCTGCGAGAGGATTTGAGTTGTTTTCAATTTTCATTTGATCGAGAGCTTTTTAGCCCTTTTGAGTGGCAATCTTCTTCCATGGAAGGGGAAGGAAAACCTCTGCCCGGAGAAAGGGCCAGGCTATCAGCACAGAAAGTCGAAGTTTGACAGTGCATGACGCACAAGGGGTTTTGGAGATATTTAAAGAATTCCCTAACAAATAAATGCAAGGAGGGCGATATTATGGTTCCGAGTCGGCAACACCCGATTGCGGAACGTTTAATGCCACGTTTTTCGGGTGAGGACACGTTCATGAAACTCCCGCGGTATCGAAGTGAAAACCCTACGTCGATTATCGTGGCGGGAGCACCTTTCGACGGCGGCACAACTTATCGTCCGGGGGCGCGGATGGGGCCCAAAGCTCTTCGGCACGCTTCTTGGGGACTATATCCGTACCATCGCCAGCGTGCCTTTTTCCTCACGGAGCGGACTTCGGTGTCAGATGCGGGCGATTTGTTTGTCAATCCTATGAGTGTGGAAAATTCCTTAGAGTCCATCGTAAACGCTTTGGATGCATTGCCGATTGGTACCCGCGTGCTTTTGTTGGGTGGGGACCACTCGATCTCTTTAGCGCCGTTACGGGTGATTAGGCAAAAAAGTGGACCGTTGGCCCTGATTCATTTCGATGCGCACACCGATATGTGGGACGAGTTTTGGGGAAGCCGGTATAATCACGCCACCGTAATTCGCCGTTCAGTGGATGAGCAGTTAATTGATCCTGCACACAGCATTCAGATCGGCATTCGGGGAAGTTTGGACAATTCGTCCGAAGATCATTATGGCGAAGAACTGGGGATCACGCAGATAAGCACGGACCACTGGATGGATCGGGGAACATCATGGGTACTCCAACAGATCCATTCCCGAGTCGGCCGTCGACCGGCGTACATTTCCTGCGATATCGACGTGGTGGATCCTGCCTACGCACCGGGGACAGGCACACCGGAAGCGGGAGGGCCGACGAGTTATATGGTCTTGTCAGTGTTGCGTGGATTACATTGCCACGTGCTGGGAGCCGATGTTGTAGAGTTGGCTCCCGATCTTGATCATACGGGGAATTCAGCACTGTTTGCCGCATCTCTCGCTTACGAGCTGTTGTTTTGTATGGCAGCGGACGATGATTCAGGGATATTGAATAAGGAGATGACATGATGAGAGCAACAAAAGACGATATTTTAGTGGAATCCGAACGGATTTTATCCATAATGTCCACGGATGAACTAAGCCAAGTTCAGAGTGAGCGCATTATACAAGACTCTTTGGAAAACTTTCCTTTGTATGTCACCGAGGCGATTTTAAAGAGCCGTAAATCCTATGCGGATCAAATAGGGGTCGCAGAATGGTCGGATGAGGGAGCGATTTTCCGGGATACCAAAGGAGAAGAGTACATCGATTGTTTGGGGGGCTATGGGGTCTATTTACTGGGGCACCGGCACCCGCGGGTCATTCAGGCGGTAGAGAGGCAGTTGCATCGTCAAGCGTTACACAGTCAAGAGTTGATTGATCCACTTCGGGGATATCTCTCTAAATTGGTCGCAATGATTACTCCGGGGGACTTGCAACATTCTTACATGGTTAATGCAGGAACTGAGGCCAATGAGATGGCCCTTAAACTAGCTCGGCTGGCAACGGGTAAAACCTGGTTCATTTCCACTGAAAAAGGCTTTCATGGCAAGACCATGGGTTCTTTATCGGCAACCGGCAAAGGACTGTATCGCACACCTTATTTACCGTTAGTGCCAGGATTTCAGCATGTGCCCTACGGTGATGCCGAGGCCGTCAAGAGTGCTATTCGCCAGCTTGAACTGACCGGAGAATCGGTGGCGGGAGTCATTGTTGAACCGATTCAAGGCGAGGGAGGGGTTAATATTCCTCCCGATAGTTATTTGCCGGCACTTCGCGAGATTTGTGATCAACATGGCTGTTTGTTGATTGTCGATGAAATTCAAACCGGTATGGGGCGTACGGGCACCATTTTTGCCTCCGATTACGTAGGAGTCACGCCGGACATCATGACACTCGGGAAAGCGTTTGGCGGGGGTGTAATGCCCATTGCTTGCATGGTCACCCAACATAAGTGGTGGGGGAAAATGGAAGATAATCCGTTCATTTTAGGCTCATCCACATTCGGAGGCAATCCACTGTGTGCCGCCGCGGCAATCGCTACGATTCATACGGTTGTCGAGGAAGATGTGCCCGCCATAGCCGGCGAAAAGGGATCATACTTTCTTCACGGTTTGAGACGTCTTCGGGAAAGCTATCCCACAGCCATGCTAGAGGCCAGGGGACGCGGACTTTTGATGGGTATGGAATTTCGCAACCATGACACGGGGTATCAGATCGCGAAATCACTCTTTAATGAGCACATCTTAGTGGGGGGAACCCTCAATAACGCGCAAGTCATTCGCATCGAACCACCCTACTCCATTAGCTACGAACAAATTGACCAGGTGTTGGACGCGCTAGATAGGGCCTTGCGCGGGGCAGGCACCTAGCTTGTGCTACGCAATTTTGAAATATAGAAAGGAGCAGATAATGAGCGAAACGAATATCAAGGGATTAGACGCCAACGTTTTAGGGCGTTTTGACTCCATCATTATGGCGATCGCCGGAAGTGCCCCGGCGTATTCCATTGCCGCCTCGACGGCCACATTGGTGGCCGCTGTTGGCCTTGCGGGTCCCGCTGCGTTATTATGGTGTGGAATTCCCATGTTTGGTATCGTGTGGGCCTTTGCCTATCTGGGACGAACCCAGGCCAATGCGGGTGCCTCCTATGCCTGGGTTGGCCGCAGCTTGCATCCGTTTTTCGGCTATATCGCCGGATGGGCCTTAGTCGTGTCCGCTACGTTATTCATGGTGGCAGGATCACTGCCGGCGGGATCCGTGACCCTAGGATTGTTTCATGCCAGCTGGGCCAATAACGTGGGGTTGGTAACGATTGTAGGCAGTGTCTGGTTTTTAATGATGGCAACGATGGTCATGATCGGAGTGCGTGTTACGGCGCGGGTGCAGTGGATCATGTCGTCGATAGAAATTGCCATTTTGTTGCTCTTTGCTGTATTAGCGAGCATTCATGCTGCAGAACACCCAGTCGTCGCATTTTCGTGGTCGTGGTGGGGTTTCTCTCATTTCCACAACGCAGCCGGATTTGCCGCAGGCGGCCTGGTAGCCGCCTTTTATTATTGGGGATGGGATGTGAGCGCGAATCTGAATGAAGAAACCAAGAATTCGCGTAAAATTCCTGGTCTCGGTGGCTTATGGGGCGTGGTGGTGATTTTCATTTTGTTTCAGGTTTTTACCGTGGTTACGAACGTGAGTTTGCCCAGCAAAGTGATTTCGGCCAATAATGCAGACGTCCTGGCCGTGTTGGGGCAAGCGGTATGGCCTGGAATCGGTGGAAAACTCTTGGCAATTGCCGTCATGTTTTCCACGATTGCCACTTTAGAAACGTCTTTGATTCAAGTAACACGTTCATTATTTGCTATGGGCCGGGATTCGACCCTGCCGCAAGCATTGGGCCGCGTGCACCATGCCTGGCGTACTCCCTGGATTGCCAGCATTGTCGTGGGGCTGGTGTCCCTGGTGTTATTCGTCTTATCTAATTTTGTCGGATCTATTAGCACGGTGATGACCGATGCTATTAACGCTATTGGGTTGCAAATAGCGATTTATTATGGTTTGGCGGGTCTCTCAGTCGTGGTCGCCTATCGATCGCTGGTGTTGAAGTCATGGAAAAATGCCGTGTTCATAGGCATTTGGCCCTTGCTTGGGGCCGTCTTTATGTTTTGGCTTCTGGTTCAGGTCGTGGGTTCCTTGAATGCTGTCTCTGTTGGTGTCGGATTGGGCACCATGGCCATTGGCCTTATTCCCCTATTTATTTATTGGGCAAAAGGCAGTCCTTATTTTCGTCAACCCTATTTGGTGAATGTCGAACAAATACTCGATGTGCCGGACATGGATTTTAATCAAAGAGCTCTAGGGGATCAATGACAACAAATCAGTTAACTTGTGGACTTTCTCGTGAAATAACGTGTACCCGGCTGACAGCTTTAGGATGACTTTCATCCGAACCCTTGCCGACAATCCTCAAACTTCTTGCGAGGCAGAAGTTTGAGGATTGCGGGCTGTATGACATAACCCAGTGAGAATCGGGTTTGCGCGACCCCTTAAGAAAATGAGCAGCGTACATAAAAGTAATGAGGGTCTGCTGTGACGGACTTTAAGGAGGGGTTCCGTCAGAAAGGCGTCTAGGAAAGAGTTTCGGATTGTCGGAACGAGTTGGCGATTTTTCTCGATGCGTGTTGTGCGCTTTGATGCAATTTGTTTGAGCACGTTGTTCACGCCGACGAAGGATTCTTCGCGGACGTGGACGAACACATCATCCAAACACACTCTATGGTGTCTTAAGAAAATTTCTCCCCAGGCAGCTAGGAAGGAGGCGGTGGCGTGTCGGATAAAGTCATGATTGGGCTTTATCATGTCGTCAAAAACTTCGCAAATGCTCGGGCGGTCCGAGACTTTTCTATGGAAATTTGCCAAGGTGAGTTTGTCACTCTGCTCGGAGCCAGTGGTTCGGGCAAGACCACGATCTTGCGGATGATTGCCGGATTTGAAGCGGTATCCCAAGGACGTGTCGCCATTGATGGCATGGATGTGACAGGACTTGCGGCCAATCATCGGCCCGTGAATTCCGTTTTCCAGAATTATGCCCTCTTTCCCCACCTGAATGTTTTTGACAACGTGGCATTTGGCCTGCGCATTAAAAAAGTTCCGGAACATGCTATTCGGCCACGGGTTCATGAGGTCCTGACTATGGTCGGGCTCGAGAATTTGGCGACGCGCCGCATACGGCAGTTGAGTGGTGGGCAGCAGCAACGCGTCGCCATTGCCCGTGCCATCATCAACGAGCCGAAAGTGCTGTTGCTTGATGAGCCCTTAAGTGCTCTCGATCTCAAATTGCGTAAGGAAATGCAGCTTGAGCTTAAAAGGCTGCACAGAGAGCTAGGCATCACCTTTCTTTATGTGACACATGACCAGGAAGAGGCCATGAGCTTGTCGGACCGCATCGGTGTGCTGGCCATGGGCGAATTGTTGCAGTATGCCACTCCCGAAGAACTGTACAGGAGTCCCACGTCCCCCGCTGTGGCAGGGTTCGTCGGCGAAACCAACCTCATCAAGGGGGTAATTGTGGACGTGATCAAGGGATTCACCATTATAGAGACGCCCGATTTTTT
Source organism: Bacillota bacterium (assembly GCA_021821465.1). Classification (GTDB taxonomy): domain Bacteria; phylum Bacillota; class Sulfobacillia; order Sulfobacillales; family Sulfobacillaceae; genus Sulfobacillus. The sequence continues at coordinate 17,978 of JAKACM010000056.1, read as the reverse complement.
AACCAAGGCGCCTGCCAGGGATGATCATGTTATTGGTTTGCCCGTCGTGTTGAGTGTGAGGCCCGAAGTGGTGCGTCTCGGCACATTCGGTGAAAAGACGCTATGCCGGGGGAAAATTGAAGAGCGGATTTTTGGTGGATCGCTAGTGCATTTGTGGGTCCGTATATCGCAAGATGTGATGCTTCACTGTGTGAACCATGGATTTGTGAGTCAGGCGTATGCCATTGGAGAGGAGGTTGATGTGCTATGGGATCCCAATCATTCTCTCGCGTTTTCCCAGATGAAGACAGCAATGTCCCGAAGTCTCGCTGGTGGCATCGGCCAGTTGGGTTCAAATGGCAGCGATGGACCATAGTTTTGCCGGTGATTGCGTGGATGGTGGTGTTCTTTGCCATTCCCAATTTATACATGCTCTTTATCAGTTTTATGCAGGTGGGTGGCTATGGTGGTGTTGTCTATCACTTTACTCTCGGCAATTATGGGTTGCTGTTTCATGGGATTGAATTCAAAGTCATGGTCAATTCCCTCCTATTTTCTCTCATTGTTACCGTATTTTCGTTACTGGTCGGCTATCCCTTTGCATATATTATCGCGACGTCACCGCCCAAGCGGAAGATTGTGCTCTTGTTCCTCGTTATCGTTCCCTTTTGGACGAGCTCTCTCATCCGCACGTTTGCCATGATGTTTCTTATCGGCACCGAAGGGTTTATTAACTCCGTGCTTTTGGGCTTTCACATCATCCCCAAGCCCCTAAACATGCTTTACACCTTAGGCGCTACCTACCTCGGTCAGTTTTACAGCATGTTGCCCTATATGATTTTGCCGCTCTATGCGTCTTTGCAAGGGATCGTGGATCATCCTGAATATATGGAGGCGGCCAGGGACTTGGGGTCGACTGATCAGAAGACGTTTTGGCGGGTTGTGGTTCCCTTGTCTATTCCCGGAATTGCGACTGGCAGTCTCTTGGTTTTTATTCCGACATTGGGCACGTTTTTCATTCCTCTGCTCATGGGAGGCGGAGGGGTGGTGCTGGTGGGCAACTTCATTGAAAATCAGTTCCTTGCCGCGGACAATTGGCCTTTTGGCGCGGCGGCATCTGCTCTCGTGATTGCCGTGACCTTGCTTTTGATTGGGGTTGGTTCCCGTTATATGAATAATGCCTTTGTAGAGGAGGACAGATAATATGGCCAGTTCGGCTGCGCCTATGAGACTTACAGGAGCCAGAGGCTCTTCTTTGTGGGCGCGACAGGCCATCATTGTGAGTGTGCTGGGGTTTCTTTATGTGCCCATTGTGGTGCTCTTGGTATTTTCTTTTAATCAGTCGTACCTCAGTGCGCTGTGGACCGGGTTCACCTTCCGTTGGTACCGGGTACTCTTTCAGGAGCCCGCCCTCCTCCATTCGCTGGCCGTCAGTCTCGAAGTCGCGGTAATTCAAACGATTATTTCCACGATTTTGGGCACTTTAGGAGGCATTGCCTTGCATCGCTACAATTTTTGGGGTAAGAAGGCGCTCGTATACTTTTTGTACGTTCCTATTGTCATTCCCGAGATTGTGATGGCGGTCGCCTTACTAATCTACTTGCCGCATGTCGGCGTGCCTTTGGGCGTACCCGCGATGGTTATTGGCCAGACTACCTTTACCATTCCCTATGTCGTGCTTATCGTGCGTGCGTCTATGGCCGGATTTGATACGACTTTGGAAGAGGCAGCCAGAGATCTTGGAGCCAATGAACTGCAAACCCTATTGCGGGTGACCATTCCTGTCATTCTCCCCGGCATTATTGTTGGCGCCCTACTGTCATTTTCGCAGTCCTTCGATGATTTCACGACCAGCTTTTTTGTTGATGGCTCGGGCAATACCCCTTTACCCGTTCAGATTTACGGCATGCTCCGCCACGGCGTGAACCCTTCGGTTAATGCTCTGTCTACGATTATTGTGGTGAGCACGCTGGTTATTGTGTACACGGGGCAAAGAGCCCAAAGACGACGTATGAAGAGTCAGTCATGAGGGAATCGATTCCTAGCTAAGGGGGTGAGGGCGCGGTTCAGGACACGCGCAGTGGTGCTTAAAGTGCAATAAATGTTCAACCATCTTATGTCCAAGGAGGGATTTTCAGTGCGCTTAGGAGTCATGTCCGCGGTTTTGGGCTCAATCATGCTCGCCTCGATGCTTGCGGGGTGTGGTAATTCTTCATCGTCTCAAACCGCCGCTACCAATTCTCACACCATTTCCCCGGTGCTTAATGTAGGAAATTTTGCCGCTTATTTGCCGCATAAAATTCTGCATCAGTTTGAAAACAAATACCATGTGCACATCAATTACTCAACCTATCCCAGCAATGCCGAGCTTTTAGCCAAAATAGAGGCTGGTCAGCAATTCGATGTGGCAGTGGCGAGTGACTACATGGTGCAAACCATGGTCAAACTCCATCTCTTGGACCGATTGAATTTCAGCGACATCCAAAATTTCAAGAATATTGCGCCTCCATTTCGCAACCTGCCGTTTGATCCCCACAGTGTGTACTCTGTTCCCTATTTATGGGGTACGGTGCCGATTGCAGTCAACAAACATAAGGTGCATGTGCCGGTGACAGGCTATAAAAGTCTTTTGAATCCTGTGTTTAAGAATAATCTCGTCGTAGTGGACTCGCCGAGAACCTTGGTGGGAATTGCACTGATGATGAACGGACACAGTTTGAATGACACCCAGAATAGCGCCTTGAATCGGGCGGCCGTGACCTTGAACAAGTTTAGACCGCAAGTCAAGGTGTTCAACAGTAATGATCCCCATGTCGATCTGCTAAATGGCGAAGCGACTGCCGGTATTGTCTGGAGTGGTGAGGGGGCTTTAGCTTACAGTCAGGATCCGTGGATTGTACCCGTTTTTCCGAAATCCGGGGTTAACCGCTGGTTCGACAATTTCATCATTCCTAGCAGTTCTAAGGCGAAGTACACGGCGGAATTGTTCATCAACTTCTTGCTCTCGCCCAAGATTAGTGCCGAACTGGAAAATGCCGAAGAATACTCAGATCCCAATACGGCGGCGAACCCGTATATTCACAAGAGTTTGCTGAAAAACCCGTGGCTGAACCCTCCGAAATGGGTCATTACGCAAGGTGAAGTGATGAAGGCCATTCCCGCTGCGGGCAATGAACGGTTTAACACCATCTGGGAGAAATTCAAGCAATCCTAGATCTGGGGGGATGATCAAAGGAAACCGCTTTCGCCTGATGCATAAGTCGGCGGAAGCGGTTTTTCATGATATCCTTATACCTTTAGGCGCCCTTGATGAATGTTGAGCGGAGTTCACGTTTAAACAAGGGCATATTCCATTGGGGAAGTTTTTGAATCCATGGCTCAGGGTTGAGCTTTTCGGGCACCAGTGCCCCCCTCTCGGGAATATCCCCGGAAAAGAGCAGTTGGGTCGCAATGACCGATGGCAGTCCGGCTTGCCAGACGGTGACATTGGCCTCCATGTCTTTCCAACTGGTGGCATGATTACCCATGGTGTAAAGATACCATTCGACGATGTCGCCTTCATAATTTTGACCGTGCACCCAGGTTCCTACACATGAAGTGCCTTCAAAGGCATGCGCCAAGTCCGTGGGTGTGGGCAAAAGGGCTGTTACCACCTGCCTGGGCACCACTTTCATCCCATTAATTTCTATGGCTTCTTCGGAGTCGAGTCCCAAAGTCTTCAGGACCCGCAGAATATTGATGTATTCTTCGGGTAGAGCATATTTGAATTCGCATCGTATCAGTTCTTTGTTTGGCAGAAAGATGGGCAGGGTTCCCGCTTCTTCATGGGAGACACAGCGTACTGTTAAGGCTCCAACAGGAGCAGGAAACTCAAAGACTTCAATTCCCGTATCCAATGCGGTGCCGGTCCTGAAAGAACCATTAAGGTAACTTAAAGGAGGCTGCAGACACTCTTCAATACTGGTGTCTGGGGAGAAGGGGAGAGCAAATGCATAACTGGCTTTCAACATCGAATTGTCCCCATCATATACGACAATTTCATCGATGGAAGCAAGATGATCAGAAGCCCATCGGGCCAAGATATTCGTCACTCCGGGGTCGACCCCAATGCCTAGCAGGGCTAAGAGCCCGGCTTCTTTGAATTGCCGGTCAAATTCCCGGATTTGCCGTTGTACCGTGACGAGCCCCGGCAATTCCACAGGACCGTCCGCGGCCATATCCATATAGTGGACACCTCTGTGCAAGCAAGCCTCCATGACAGAAAGATTGAACCGGGGGATCCCGGCATGAATCACAATTGCACAATTTTGGGGAATGGCACGGTAGACAGCCTCCGTATCGCGGGCGTCAACTGACATGGCCCGTACCCGCGGATCACGCAGGTTCGCTGCCACCATTTCAGCGCGGGAGAGCGAGAGGTCTGCCACAATAATGCTTTCCACTTCAGGAAGTCTGGTTAATCCTTTTGCGACGACCTCACCCACGCCGCCCACTCCCAAAACTAAGACACCACGTCTGTTATCCTCATTCATAAAGTCCTCCTCTTTTACACTCCTAGGCGCGAGAGACATGGGAAGAGATGCGGTGTATGGCACTGGTGGTTTGAGCCGCTGTGCCGCGCCTAAGGAGAATGACCGATACGCCAAAGATTTGCCGCAGTCCCTGAGATTCCCGTCTTGCATGATATTTCACACCAACTAGATTCGTAGTGCGTAGTCCAAAATCCCTTGAGCAGCCCGCCCAACATTTCACAACTTTCCTGTGAGTGGTGCACAGTAGGGATTAGACAGGATGCGGAAAGCAAGTTCCCTCTGTTTGCAAGGCGGTACAGGGTTAGCAGTTCGGGACGGGGAATTCTAACAATTCATTATCCAAGAATCCAACACTCGCCGACACTTGTTAGCATGAACCTTTGTCGCGACTCACTCGGGCGTATTTATCCCGCGGTTCAGATTGATATAGATGTGTTTCGTCTCAAGATATTCTTCCAGCCCCATTCGTCCCAGTTCCCGGCCCTGGCCGGATTGTTTGTACCCACCCCACGGGGCTTCCGAGGGGGCCGGCTGGGAATCATTGATCCACACTGTTCCGGCTCGAAGTTTCTTAGCTACTGCGAGGGCGCGTTTTATGTCGTTCGTCCATAACGCCGCGGCGAGGCCGTAGGGGGTATCATTGGCTAAAGTGACGGCTTCATCTTCAGTTGAGAAAGGCATGACGGCCATAACCGGTCCAAAAATTTCTTCACGCATGATCCGCATGGTCATATCAACGTTGGTAAAGACCATAGGCTCCACAAAGTATCCGTGGATCAATGCCGAGTCATCCGGTAATGTCCCTTTTGCCCTACATTGGGCACCGTCTTTATAGGCAGATTTGACGTGTTCTTGTACACGTTTTTGATGCTCAAGGCTGATTAGGGGGCCCATCGTTGTGTCTGGATGAGTGCCGCAGCCCATTTTGATGGACGAAAGGTAGTTGTCGACCCGGTCTAGAAATTCATCGTAAATGGGTTCTTGGACGATTACACGGCTGCCTGCCGAACAGACTTCCCCCTGATTCCAAAACACGCCGAAACATGTTTTGGCCACGGCGTCGTCTAGATTTGTATCGGCAAACACAATATTGGGCGACTTGCCTCCCAGTTCCAAGGTTACACGCTTAATCTGGAGCGCTGCGGTTTTTTGTATGTGCCGGCCGACTTCCAATGACCCGGTAAAGCTGATCATATCGACGCCGGGATGTTTAACCAAAGCTTCTCCCGCTTCGTCGCCGTATCCCGTGACAATGTTGACGGCGCCCGGGGGCAATAAAGCTTCTTCCAGATATTTCGGCAGTGCCAAAGCCGTGAGAGGTGTCTGCTCGGCTGGTTTAAGTACGCAGGTGCAGCCGGCCGCAAGGGCGGGTGCGATTTTTTGAATGGCCATGAGAAAGGGATAGTTCCAGGGAATGATCAGCCCTGCTACGCCGATGGGTTCTTTGACGATCAGACTCATGGCTTCCGGGTTTGTCGGCGGAATTTCCCCGTTCAGTTTGGTAACCCAGCCGCCGTAATACTCCAAAATGAAGGCCGCTTCATCAATATCCGCGAGAGCATCGGCCAAGGGTTTGCCACAGTCCTTGACCTCCGTTTGGGCGAGAATATCCCTCTCACGGCGAATTATCTGCGCCAAATCTAAAAGAATACGCTCTCGTTCACGGGCAGGGCGGCCGGGCCAGACACCCGAATCAAAACAATGGCGAGCAGAACGAACCGCTTGGTCAATATCCGAGGAATTTCCCTGTGGCACTCTGGCAATGACGGTACCGAAAGCCGGGTCAAAAACATCGATTGTTTGCCCGCTTTGGGCATCGACTCGCTCGGCATTGATGTACATACGCTGATAGCCATAGTCCATGGAATCTCCTCCTTTGTCACAAATCAAGACCTGACATATATGGACTTGTCACGTCTTTTGGAAAGACCATTCGCCGTACTCGTTCTCTGTCCCTTCACCATGACGAACAAGTGCTGTGATGGAAATGCATCGTGATGCACAATCCAAAATGCCCCAATGTTCATTATGTAGAGACGGAAATGGGAATAGGAATCGGTCGGCGAAGGGAACTTGAATGATTATACCGGTATTACATTAGGTACAAGGGACCAAAGACATCGCGTGATAGCAGATTTCTGCGAAAATTGGGCAGTGTGCACAAGATGCAGGAAAACGGATAAGAAGGCTTTTTTTGAATCATATTTCGCGCTATTCTGTTATAAGCAAGTCTTTCAATGGTGAGATGGACATCTGTCCACAAGAACGGGTTCATGTGAAATCTGCCGCACGTACCGCAATCATAGAAAAAATATCGCACGAGCAGTAGTTTTCATCAGCATTATTTAGAGAAGAGGTGAAAAAGTTGACAACACTTAGAGACGTATTGGACTTGCCCATTTTGGCAGATGCCCAAGTCATGGCTGGGAACTCTGGACTCGATCGCTTGGTCCGTCTCGTCCACGTGGTTGATATTCCTGATATCACTCATTGGATTTCGCCGCAAATGCTCTTAATGACGACAGGCTACAGTCAGTTTTGCTGGACAACAATTATCGCAGAACTGGATGCCCTGAAGCTGAGCGGAATGATGGTGGCCCTTGGTCCTTATATCCAAGAAATTCCTGACGAGGCTCTTTCCGAGGCCGACCGGCTCGGTTTTCCCATTATTGCCTTACCGTGGTCTCTGCCTTTTGTCAGAATCAGCGAGGCAGTGCACCAACTGGTCATACAGGAGCAACTGGCAGTTCTCTCTAATATTGACCGTCTGCAGACGCGTATGGTTCGGGCCGCGGTCCAGAGCCGGTCGTTAACTGAGTTGTGCCGCGAACTGTCGTCTCTCTTGGGATGCATAGTCGACATTATGGATGGCGAGGGCAATTCCTTGCTGAAAACGGCCGTTCCCATGAAACACTTTACGCAGTTTCCTATTCAGACCTTTCGTGTGCATACATACTTTCTGCGAGTGGCTGTGTACAAGCCCCTAGAAAGCTGGCAAACGCACGTTTTTGAGTATATGGCACTCGTCATTGGCCTGTGGGTTCTGAGGGAACAGGTTGCCGCCCGTACTGAAGCGCAGTTGCAAAGCTCAGTGCTGGATAGAGCCTTAAATGGGGACGTCATCAATGATACCGGACTGGTTGAGCGCGCCAAACTTATTGGGTTTCACATGCACCGTCGCCATCATCTTCTGGTGGTGTCTTTACTGCGCGCGGGATCTTGCAAATCCCCCCAAGGCTTTGAACGACTCAGTCAAATTGAGGATCAGTTGCGCAAAAGTCTTTTGCGGGACTGGAAAGTCTTGACGACGATATCTCACGATAATATTGTGGTGGTGATGCCGGAAAATCCCTCTTTGAATTTGAATTCTCTCAATGCCAAACTGGATTCTGTTTTTGGCCAATATCCGTGTTTGGTGGCCGTCTTTTCCGATCCGGTTGATACCCCCGAACTCCAGCAAACCTTTCGAACGGTATTGCGAACGATACCGCAATCTCCGACACACCGCGTTATTGAACTCAATGCGTTATTGTTTCCCCGTTTAATCGCGGAAGTTCCGGTGGAAATGATGAGCACTTTGGTGAAATTAACCTGGGGACGCGTGGCGGACCCGGTGTTGCGCTTGACGCTGCAAGTGTTGGTGGAAAACCATGGCTCGCGCTCGGAATCGGCACAGGCTTTAAAAATTCACCGCAACACATTACGCTACCGCCTGCAACAATTGGAACAAATTTTAGAGCACAAACTGGATGCGAGCTATGTATGGGAACTGAGCTTTATGTTCCGCTGGATCCAAAGTCAAAGGAAATCAGGGCTGTACCAACTCTGATTCCAAAGGTTGCCACGATTCATGGAAAAGATGAACAACCGGTCCCTATTATGGAGTAGGCTATCAGACAGAGCGTTTAACGATTTGTCCATGGTTGTAGTGATGCTTTTTTTCAGTGGTACCCACGATATTTGGCGAATTTTTTGGGATGATCCGCGGTACTGAATCCGTCCATGATTGATTAAATCCGAGTCGCCGACAAAGCATTGCGGTGCGTGAAAATAGATATGCTGCTGACGAAGGCATTGGCCGAATTTTTAGGGCACACGCGTTAAAGTAACAGAACGCGTGTGCCCTAAATCTTTCGTTCGACCCAGAAGTGGGTTTCTTGCCCGATCAACCGAATCTCACATACACATAGTGCGTCAATAGTCTACCCATCCTCGATGGATACGGCCGACGAATACCAAACGTCCCGCAAATAGCCTTTTACTTATTTGAGGGAATGTTGCGGGCGCGTGACGTTAGGAAGTTCAGACACACCGGCGTACGAAGGTGGCCTGTGTGCTACGAGGACGGCGGCAATCAAGCCAAATGCCCCCATTGCCAGCCAAAGAACGAGGTGACCTGCGTTAGCAAGCAAAGCACTTCCCAAGATCGGTCCTATCACCATGCCAAAAGCGCTGAAGAAACTGCCGGCTCCCTGATACCTGGCCCCATAGCCCGTAGGAGCCTGGGCAGCATATTCTGTGGGAGGCAGGGGCTCATAAATCAGCTCGCCGAGGGTAACGATGAGAAAGGCCACCGCAACGAGAAATATATCGCCGCCCACGCCGAGCACAATCATGGCGAATGTATATAAGACAGCTCCTAAGCCCATCCACAACCTGCGGTTCCAATGCCTCAAGACGAAGGAGACGGGCCACTGCAAAATCGTTATCAGGGCACCGTTCATCGCCCACAACAGTCCATACCAATGGAGAACACTCATAGTGTGTTCCATTTCCATAGGAAGCGTTGAGACGAGTTGACTGTAAATGACTCCCATGAGCGTACCGCCTAAAGCCACTGTCCAAAATTCGGATTTTTTCCAGGGCGGAAAATAAAGACAGCTTCGCCAAAAGGATACAAAAGATGTGCTCGGAGAGAGGTGTGATGGAAAGGATCTACGAGAAACACCTCGCAACAGCAAGACACTGCTCACGCCAAGACAGATGCCATCGATCCAAAATATCCACTGAAATTGATACAGCGCCAACGACAAACCCAGCAAGGGCCCGATAATAATGCCGGCATTTTGGGCCAAGATTACAGCGCTGTAGCCTTGTGTTCTGTTGTCCTGTTTCACACTGAGCGTTATTGCCTGGATTACCGCGGGAAACGCGGCACCAACCATTATTAAAGCCAGTCCATAAAGACAAGTCCAGAGCCAAAGATTGTGGACGAGACCCGCGGCGATAATGCTGATACTTGCCACAGCATAGGCCAAGGCTGCTACTAGACGGGCCCCGTAACGATCCGTGAAGTAGCCGGAAGGCAACTGTCCGACGATATATCCAATCCCCACCAGGCCCATCAAGAGTCCTGCATCAGCCATGGAAAGATGGAAATCACGTGTCAGGAAAAATGCAACAAAGGGATACAAAAAACCGTCACCGAGGGCATAGAAGAATTGGGCAACCATAAGGGCCCACACAATATCACTGCTCCAAATCCATCGCCAACCTTACCAAGGATGGCGTTTAGTGTTCCATTCGGAACACTTGTAGCGTAATTCTTTGCCCAGGATCAGACAACTGCGAAAAAATCCCGATTTTCAAGAAATATCGCTGCATTTTCTTGCCATCTGCATTGTCTTTAAGGGCCCTTAGAAAATCACTCGTTTAAACAGAAATGCTTCGTTTCCCATGCTTCGTGAAATAGGGTAACCGCCGGGTGTACATGGATGTCTGTCAATAACGGATAATGTCTACAATTAATCATCATGATCCGTGAGTTGGCAAAGACAGGGAGATCCTCAAATAGGGTGCTGATGGTTGCGATCTTTGGCAACCATCGTGTTCTCGGATGAGTTCCTTTAGATTCGTCAGTGCCGTAGAATTATTGAAGGCAGGTTAAACTTTATCGTGGAAGGAGAATATGATGGAACAGGCTGTTTTGTGGACTTGGATTCCCAGCCCGGGCTTCGATTATTGTGAATGGAAGATGGATTGTCTTCAAGGACACATCATCGCTTATTATCAAAGTTCCCCCATATTTGTTTCCTATGTTGTCGAGTGGACCGACAACGAGGGTGCCTCCGCGGCATGGGTGTCTTGCCGGAACACAGAGATTCGGAAGAACCTTCATCTTAAACGGGGGACAAGAGGACAATGGTGGCGTGAGAATTCTTTGCTCCCACAATTCGAGGGCTTGGCAGATATTGATCTCGGTATTTCACCGGCAACAAATACGCTTCCCTTGCGGCGTTTATCTCTGGCCGTCGGTCAAAAGGCCGAACTGACGGCATTGTGGGTGAGATTTCCGGATCTGTCACTGGCCCGCTTAAATCAACGCTATACCCGTCTTCGCAGGGATACCTATTTGTACGAATCACTGGAAAGTGGATATACTGCCGAATTACGCGTGGATGAAAACTTCCGTGTGATCACTTACGGCGACGTATGGAAACGTGTTGGGTTGTAGGTTGTCGTATAATGTCTTCACGCCGAACCGATTTGGTGTAAAACCGTCGTCATCTCTGTTTTGCCTAAGCGACAATCGCAAGAAATAACTTTGATGAACGACCGTTCTCAATGACAGACCCTATTTTTTTGTCAGAATGAGTTTTCAGAGTCGTTTGTTATCTCCAATCAGAATTGCTACACTAAGTCAAAAAATGGCGATGGAGCTGGTTGGCGTCTTAAGGGGTATGCAGGTTTTGTTAAGACAGCATGAGGAAACCGGACTCCCATAACACGATAACAGATTGCTGTTACGGCCAAAAAGGGGAAGTGGTCGACGGTGGCAGGAGAAGACGTCGAACGCCAAGAATCTGTAAAGTCGCGGGAAATGCGGGTCTTGGAGTTCTGGAAATCCCGCGGGATTTTCCACAAAAGTGAAATGCAGCGTCAGGGGCGAGACGATTATGTTTTCTACGAAGGACCGCCTACTGCCAATGGATTACCACATCCGGGTCATGTCCTGACCCGAGTGTACAAGGACTTATACCTCAGGTACAAAACCATGAAAGGTTTCCATGTAGTCCGCAAGGGTGGCTGGGACACCCACGGATTGCCTGTCGAGATTGAGGTCGAAAAGAAGTATGGGATTAATGGCAAAAGGCAAATCGAAGAATTCGGCGTGGAGAAATTCATTCGGGCCTGTCGTGACAGCGTCTTTACCTACGAAAAGACATGGCGAGAGCTTACCGAGCGTCTGGGATATTGGATCGATCTCGAACAGCCATACATGACCCTTGACGACAATTATATTGAGTCGGTATGGAATCTGCTTAAGCGAATCTTCGATAAAGGACTCTTGGTGCAAGGCCATCGCGTGAGTCCCTACTGCCCTCATTGCGAGACGACTTTGTCCAGTCATGAGGTGGCGCAGGGGTATGTCGATGTCAAAGAGTTGTCTGTCACGGTTAAATTCCGGGTGGCCGATGTGGACGGGCTAGCTACGTATCTCTTGGCATGGACTACAACCCCCTGGACCTTGCCGAGCAATGTGGCAGTGGCGGTGAACCCGGAATTGGACTACATCTTGGTTCGGCGGCATCAATCTACCGAGAATGTGTGGGTCGCAGAACGGCTTAAAGATAGTCTTCTTGAGACAGACGATCGGGTTGTGGCCCGCAAGCGTGGCGCCGAACTGATTGGGATGGCTTATGATCCGGTTTTTCCTTTTGTTACTAACCCAGGCAAAAAACACCTGGTCATCGGATCATCGTATGTGACGGCGGACAGCGGAACAGGCATCGTCCATATGGCTCCCGCCCATGGGGACGAGGACTACCGGGCATGTACCGAAGCAGGGATCTTGTTTGTCAATTTCGTCGATTCCCGGGGATGCTTCACCGAGGCCGTTAAAGACTATCGCGGGCGTTTTGTCAAAGATGAGCAACTGAATCTGGACTTAGTGCGATCCTTGGGGGATCGGGGATTGGTTTTCAACAAATTTAAACATGAGCACGCCTATCCCCACTGTTGGCGATGCGATACCCCCTTAATCTATTACGCGGTCGACAGTTGGTTCGTGCAAATGACCGCGGTCAAAGATCAATTGTTGCGAAATTCCAATTCCGTGAACTGGATTCCCGATCATATTCGCGCAGGGCGTATGGGCAATTTTCTGGAGAACATTCTCGATTGGAATCTATCGCGTACACGCTATTGGGGAACACCTTTGCCGATCTGGCGTTGCACGGGGTGCGGACGGGTCGAATGTATCGGATCCAAAGCCGAATTGCGGGATCGGGCAGGTCAACTTCCTTCCGAATTGCATAAACCTTATATTGATGTCATAACATGGCCCTGTACCTGCCATAAGGGGAGAATGGAGCGGGTATCCGAAGTGATTGATGTCTGGTTCGATTCGGGTAGCATGCCCTTTGCTCAACTGCACTATCCCTTTGAAAATATCGACAGGTTCGAGCGACTGTACCCGGCAGATTATATCTGTGAAGCCATCGATCAAACACGGGGCTGGTTTTACAGCCTTCTGGCCATTTCGACGATTGTGACGGGACAAGCACCCTACAAGAACGCGCTGGTTTTGGGTCATGTGTTGGATGAAACGGGAAAGAAAATGTCGAAGTCCAAGGGCAACGTCATCGACCCACTCGATGCCTTTGATCAATTCGGGGCGGATGCTCTGCGCTTTTATTTTGTCTCGAATACCCAACCATGGAACAACCAGTTGTTTTATTTTAAGGCAGTAGCCCTCAGTAAGAGTAAGTTTCTCGATTTGCTGCAAAACGTGTATCATTTTTATCGGATCTACGCGAACATCGACGACTTTAAGCCGGATAATCAGTGGATTACCGTCTCGGAACGTCCTGTGTTCGATCGTTGGCTGTTGTCGCGAATGAACCAAACAATAAAGGCGGTGGATTCCTCCCTGTCGGTCTATGATGCGAACTTAGCGGCACGTGTCTTGCAGTCGTTTGTCGAAGATCTCTCGACATGGTACGTGCGTCGCAATCGCGAACGGTTTTGGGCATCAGGAACCGGCAAGGACAAAACGGCCGCCTTTCTCACCCTACATGAAGCCTTGAAAGTGATAACACTTTTGACCGCTCCATTGACGCCCTTCTTGGCGGAAGAGATCTATCAGGATCTGACCGCGCGTTCTCACAAAGAGGTTCCTGAAAGTGTCCACTTGTGCGATTTTCCGGTCGTTGACACGACCCTGATTGACGACGTGCTTATGCATGAAATGTCTCGGGTCAAGCGCATCGTGGAAGTGGGGAGGCGCTTGCGAAACGAGAGTCAGATCAAAACACGCCAGCCCTTAGCCAAACTCTATCTTTCATGGCAAGATCAATCATGGCTCAAGCCATTTGTTGATATCATTCAAGACGAGTTGAACATCAAAACCATTGAATTTACGATCCTTGAAGCCATCGCTACACCGACTCTTCGCCTAAAGTTGGATGTGGTTGGGAAGGCATTGGGGGCGAAGACGAAGGCTGTGATTAGTGCCGTTGCCGCCTTAAGCACGGAAGCCATCCGATCTTTTTTGGATAGGGGTTTCATGGAGATCGAGGGAGTGAAGTTAACTCCGCAACACCTCGAAGTCATTTATGAACCAAATTTTGAAGGACGGATCGCATTGGAGGGTTCCTGGTTTGTCGGTTTAGCGACCCGTTTGTCTGACGAACTCCGTGAAGAGGGAATGGTTCGAGACATGATTTCGGCCATGCAATCCATGCGAAAAACAGTGGACTACGGTGTTACCCAGCAGGTGCACTTTTACGCCACCGGTGACCCTGAGTTATTGGATATTGTTAAAAGGAATTGGAGCAGAATTGGGAGTACGGTGTTGGCCTCGGATTTACCGACATCACCGACGGGTGATGTCGATGCAAGCAAAGAACTGTCCTTTAAGGGGAAAACCGTGAAGTTTTATGTCACGGGAGTTTTGTGAATGATCCCTTATGTTGAATGGAAGCCAATGGCTCGCTGTCTTATGCCAGGGGACACAATTCTGGTAAGACATACTGGCACGAGACTCATAGTGTGACAGGTGGCGATGCAAGATCTAAAGGATTACCCTAGAGCCGTCTGTCGAAACCAATAACTTCACAAGCGCAGCCAGGTGATTGGGGCACTCGCAAGACGGAATGCTGAACCGAGATTTATTAACTTGATATGCCGACCGAAGCATAGCAGACGGCTCGGCAGGTGGCAGGTTGGGAGTTCAATAAGTGCTGCTATCGGGGTATTTTGCCGCAAGTTTTTAGCTTAACAGGATGCTTTTGGGTGGCTAACATGCTTGACAAAATAAATCATGGCGCTGTTTGATATTTCGGGCTCTCAGATGCGCCTTCGGACGAAAAGGGGGAGAATTCACGGATGGCGTCATTAACGCTCTCAGAACTAATGCAGGGGGACGAGCCTCTGCGGATTCTTAACCGCCGCATTCCTTCTATAGAACGGCCCGTAAGTACCGTCAGGCTCGCGATCTCTGTTGCAGTACAGCCACAAGACGAATTAAAATCTGCAAACGTGTTGTGGCTGTTGCCCGTGTTTGCTGAAGCACTTCAAGTGGAATTCGACTCGTGGGTGCTACATCTGGCAAAGTCTCAAAGTGCAGGAGTGGTCATTCCTGATACACACTTGCCCGAGTCAACGTTGTTATTGGCGGATCGGTTGGCACTGCCTCTCTTCAGCATTTCTCTGAGTGCCATGAATGACTTTTTCCAACGCACTTGGACCAAGCTAACCATGCACGAATTTCATGATTTAGAGCGCGATATGATGGCCATAGAGAACATTACGGCGGTGTGGGAACAGGCTTTGACCCTCCAGGACTTTTTGTTCTCTTTAGAGTCTGTCGGCCTGTCCGTAAGTCTTCATGACGAGTACGCTTCGCCGCGAACCCCACCGGACGATGCATCCTGCCTCAATTGGGGACGGGGAAGGGGTATCGTTTTGAAAGTTCATGGCGAGATATCGCCCCGGGTTATGGCCCATATTCGGTTACTGTCTTCTATCTTATTAGACCGAGAAGCTGCCGACATTGAGTCCCAATTGCGGCACCGCTCGGAGTTTCTCGTAGAACTACTCGTAGATCCGCGCATGCCAACAGGTTCAGTAATTCGTGCTGCTAAACATTATCGTTTAGATTTGGGGAGGCATCACGCGATTGTATTGTGGGACTTAGACGCTTTTGAGCAATTCGTCAGTGCCGGGGTGGCAGAATCCAGTATATTGCGATTGAAATTACAGCTATTGCAGCAAATTGAGAAAGAATCAAAGCGTCTATTTGGATACGGATTGGTCTTAGCCCATTCCGATGAATTTGTGTTAATAGTGGAGTCTCATGAAGCCCTGGCGGCCCGTTCGTTTACCAAACATATCCAAACTATTCAGCAAGTTCTTCATCCTCTTTTGGCACGCTATCGCGTTACCGGAATTACTGCAGGTATGGGTTATTCGTACACGGGTGTGCAAGGTCTGCGAAAGAGTTTTGAAGAATCCCACGAGGCAATGGTTGTAGGCCGATCCCGCTGGGGTCCAGGCTCCCTTACCCATTTTGCGGATATTGGACTTGAACGGTTTCTCTATGGATGGATCGATTCGCCACGTTCTCGAACATTGGCCCAAGGATTTCTCGATCCGCTCGGTCATCAACCCAACGGTAGCGAACTGATCAACACCCTGCAAATATATCTGGAAAGTCGCGGGCGAGTATCTGTTGCCGCTCATGCCCTAGCTATTCACCGCAATACCCTGAGGTACCGTCTTGACCGCATTAATCAAATTCTACAGATCGACGTGGATGATGTAACCACTCAACTCGTCTTGCAACTTGCATTCAAAGCTTTAAGCACCGATGCCAATTTGCACAAAAACTAAAGCAGGAATTTAGTCCGGTTGTGGAATGATCCCTTGCTCTTATTGCCGTATTCTCACTTTGAGGACATGTCTGAGAAAATAGGAAAGAAGGGGGATTATGGAACACGGAGAAGATTTTCCGCTGTCGCGCGTTCCGCAATCGGCTCGTTACGGTTGGTTTTCTGTAGCTATTCAACGTTTTGGCCAATTATCAGCCTTATCTCAATTTCTACTGGGAGCCGCTTTAGGATTTGGGATGACATTTTGGTCAGCTTTCTGGGCCCTAACTTTAGGTGCTGTCGTGCTGGAAATTGTTTCGATAATCATAGGTATTGCTGGACAGCGAGAAGGGCTCTCGACTTCGTTATTGTCCCGCTGGAGCGGATTTGGGCAATACGGATCGGCTTTGGTGGGTCTCATTATTGCGGTTGGGCTCATTGGTTGGTTTGGCATTCAAAATGCCGTGTTTGCCCAAGGATTGGTGCAACTTATCGGCATTTTTCCTGAGTGGCTCTGGTCAATTATTGCCGGAGTGGCGGTGATTGTGATTGTTACTTATGGATTTTTGTCTATGGGGTGGACTGCTTATGTGGCCGTTCCGCTATTTCTCGTGTTAGCAGCCTGGACGACGATATCGGGACTTAGCCATCATTCTTTTCATCAACTGATTCACATGCTCCCGCCAGGATCTCTGCTTACTCTGACCCAGGGCACCACATTGGTTGCCGGTGGCTTCATTATCGGGGCCGTCATCACACCGGACATGACACGGTTCAACCGCAACGCCAGCGATGTGGTGAAGCAAACTATTTTAGGCATTACCTTGGGGGAGTACACGATCGGCCTTGTCGGAGTGTTATTGGCCCATGCGGTTCGGAGTTCGAATGTTGTTAACATCGTCTATTCGACCTCTGGATTTCTGGGAACGGTAATCTTGATTACTGCCACCCTGAAAATTAATGATTGGAACCTGTATTCTTCATCATTGGGGATCGTCAATATGATGAACACGGTTTTTGGTAGAAAAGTGTCACGCATGCACACAACATGGATTATCGGGGGGCTCGGTACGCTTCTCGCCGCTTTGGGGATTCTTCAGCACTTTGTAGGATTTCTGACGATTCTTGGCGTATCGATCCCTCCTATCTCAGGGATTATGCTGACTGACTATTGGATTCTCAAGCGTCAACGACACTCTTTAGATACATCACGCACCTCCGGTGAGCTGCCAACCCAAGTCGACAAGGGCAATTGGCCAATGATTGTCACATGGCTTGCGGCGTCTTTCATTGGGTATTTCGTACCTTGGGGAATTGGGTCTATTAATTCCTTGGCATCCGCTATTATTCTCTATTGGATTCTAATGCAGCTAAAACCCCAAGCCGTATCGAAATCAGATGCTTTGGGAGAGGAAACCGTATGAAAATGCTTGGAATAAAGGATTTGGATGCTTTGGCATTAGGCGCCACGTTTTTAGGTACGGGAGGCGGGGGAGATCCGTATATTGGACGCTTGATGGCCGAAGCTGCTATACTCCTCATGGCTAACAATTGATGATTTAGGTTGCCGATTTAAAGACTTGGAAATTAAGTGTCAACAAGGTGTTGAGCTTTGCGTGATGGCACCCATGGGTGTCAGCCAAGCAATCGATGA
>JAKACM010000176.1 GCA_021821465.1 Bacillota bacterium | reverse complement strand
CGCTTAGCCCGAGACCTCACGGCCTCGGACCCAAAACTCGATTCTCCGTGGAGGGCTAGTCCTTGCGGAGGCCGGAATTGCACCGGCTCGAGACGGTCAGCTTATCTTGGCGCACCGAAACTCAAGTCGTTATATTAAATAAATGGTGCGTTCTCAATGGACAAGCCGTTCGTATTAAGTTTCTGTCCGGGGAACTTGGGGTACGGCAACGATTCCTTGAGTTTCTGGTTGCCGGTAACTTTTTATCAAATTAGCCAATGCTTGAACACAGATCTGTGATATTTCATGGTTGATACGACCTGATTCATTCCATTATGTTTCAGAACGATGTTTCTCAACTGCATTGTTTCCAACTCTTAAAGAAGCATAATGCCTGACGAATCGTTTACCTTTTGAGGAGAAAGCATCCGTAGAGCTCTACCCGTATGTTAGCGATGTTTTCTCTCCTGCGTTAGACGCTACCGCACAAGCTCGCAAAGTCCAGTATATTGAGCCCCAAGGAGGTTCCCTGTATGGCTTGCTTATTGTTCTTGTGAAATTGAACCCAACGTTTTTATACAATTTGCTTATATTGAAAGTGGCGATACCTTATCGGCGATTATTGAGGATTTGTATGGCTATTATGATAGCTGTATGGGACAGCAATTTTGTCAAACTAATCAAGCAGCATACCAGGATAATGATGCCGGTCCGTGTTTAGCAAACGATAACCCCCCGCCTTGTACGTGTGCGGATGGATCCTCGAGTCCCAATTGCATTTTTGTGGGGCAATTTTATTTATTGCCAGGAAGTTTAATTAATTGTGAGAACACCACCTATAATCTCGATTTGTCAAAATTACAAGGCATCCCGGCCTGTTCGTGTTGTTAGCATCATCCTGAACTTGCATTGAGGGGTGTCTGATCCTTCTCAGGCTAAAAAGTCTGAGAAGGGTCTTGATGTGACACGTGTAACAAATGCTCCGCAGCTCCGTTAGAGTTATGAGAAGAGATACAGGAGGACAATCCTCTGAATACGATGGAAGACGTCATCACGCAATGGGGCGATGCGTTGGTGCGGTTAGGTTATCGGTATTTAGCTGACGCGACGGAAGCGCAAGATATCGCCCAAGAAGCCTTGACACGGTACTATCAACACTGGAAACGGACGCAAGAGCCTCCTTCTATCGGCTGGCTTTACACGGTCGCTCGGCATTTAGCCATTGATGAACAACGGCGCCGAGCTCGTCAAAGGGGACTAGCTGCGGCTGAGTCGGTGAGGACCCCGGGTTTTGAAGATCGGGTGGATAATGCCTTAGCGGTGGAAATGATTCGTGAACAATTGGCTCCGCTGGACCAATTATGTTTATGGTTATTTTACGATGAAGGGTATTCATTGCACGAAATTGCGGCCTTAGTCAAAAAAAGTCCGGCCAGTATTCGTGTTCGCCTAATGCGGGCCCGTCGGCGTTTCGCCCAGAAGTGACAAGGAGGGATGCAACATGGATCATAGAGAGCTGGAAAATGATCTCCGTCGAGCTTTGGCTCAACAAGGACTCCCCCGTGTAGTGCACCAGGCATCATTACGCTTTGATCGGGAGCGATGGTATCGCGAACAGACCAATCCCCTGCGGAGATGGCATGGCATGCCGCGTTGGGCGTTTCCTTTAGCAGTGGGCGTATTGTTTGCGACGGCGGTGTTCGGAATCCCGCGTCTCTTAAATGTCCCGCGGCAGGTTATCAAAGCACCCCGCCCATCGTCATCGCACACGCTCGTCGGAACCCCGTCTGCCCTGGCATTGCCGGTGCAGCACGCCATCCAATCGCTTCATCGCGTATCCTTTTCCGGCATCATTGTGGTTCCTACGGAATGGCCTCTGGTCCCCTATGCCCCACTCAGACCCGGATTGCCGTGGCCGGCTCTTCGCCGCATCGGTCGCAAGGGGAGTATTACTCGGTCAATTATTATCATATTGTATCGCTGAATAGTCATCAATCAAACGCAACGCCGGTGAGTGGACTCAACAGTACCCTGTGGGCGACGCCCGCCTTAGCTATGCGGGAATTGCAAGACCATATGGAGCCGCGGTGGATCCATAATCCCGTCACGACCACTCACACGGTAGTCCTGTCAACCCAGCAAAAGGCCCAGTACCAAACCCGCTTGATCGCCGGGCACTCGGCGGGACAACTTCTCCAATGGAACGAAAACGGCTGGCATATTGTCGTGGCGTATCAAGCCACATCCACACAACAAGCCACGGTGCTGGCCACCACCATCGCCCAATCTTTACGTCAGTCCTTCTGGATCCCCCCCAACAGCCACCACGATCAAATTGTCGTTTCTATGGTGGGAGCTCACCACTATTCCTCCGCGGTTTCTGTGGCCCAGGCGGGAGAACTCAGTAGCCTCTTTACGGTAGGATGGATCCAAGACACCACGCAGACGGTCACGCTCGCATCAGCCGGGGCTCAGATGTCATGGCCTAATCTGTGGACATTCATCCGGTCTATTCACCGGGAAGTACGTTGATGGCGATCGGGCTGATCAGCCTGACGTACCAAAATGAGCCATATCGTGGGGTTGACTCGTCTAATCACGTCAATTCCACAAATCAGGCTCCCCAGTGGACATGAATGGTGGTATAATGCCCGAGAAGAGCACCAGTCGAAAGCACAACTCCCTTTTTTGGCGAGCGCAAAAACTCCTGCATCCGTTGGTCAATCATATAACTTTAGACACCGCCCGAGCAGGGGATGGAGAGGGTGCAAAACGTTATGCCGTAACGGTGTGTGGGTTTAACCCGAAAATGGCCTCTTACACATTAAGAGTTTTACACACCAAGAGTTTTACACAGGAGGAGTTTCACACAAGAAGAGTTTTACACCCGCTGAGGCCCCCAGATTCGGGCAGGGGCTTGCCCCGCAGGAAGTCTCAGCGGGCTGGTGAGGAATGAGATCGGATTGGCTGGATCCACGCATCCCAGTGAGCGGACACATCCGCTTCTTCTGCCGGATCGATCCAGGGGGCAACCCCTGCGTGTGAAACCAGTCGATCAATTCGCCCCGGGACAGATGCACCTGATCGGCGACGGCGCTGATGGTGAGAGGACGTGTCCGGTAAAGCACTACCGCTGCCCGCAGTCGGAGGCCATGGAGCCCTTCTTGAATGAACAACGTGTGCCATACGTCCTCGGTAAATTGTCCGAGACGACGGAGGTTATCGATTTCTTCCGCTTGTTCTGGCGTTAAAGGCACTCGGTCTAAGGCCATAAGACTCGTCCTCCTGGGATGTGAATTAATAATCTTAAACAAGACATGTTAGCACGTCATTTAACTGGGATTCCGCATCGGCTAGGTCTTGGTCTGTCGGAACCATTCCGTCATAACGTGTCTCGCGTGAGTGGGTTTCTAAATCCATGTAGCCTAGAACAGCGGCCGATGGAGCGGTTCCCCACACATGCCGGATGTTCTTTTTTCGCACAGCATGGCTTGAAGGAGAAAACATCTTGTTTTGCAATTGTTCTTCGACGTGATGAACAGCCATGTAGAAATAGAGAGTCATGCACCATTGTCGACTGGCACTCCCTAACACCGAATCGGCATGCAAGGTCTTCAAATGCTTCGCCATTTCTTGATTAGCCGAAATCTGCTGTTTATGTGACAAAGAGACACTCATATGCGCACTCGATCGACTCGTGCCGCGTCTTTTGGCACTGCATCGAGAGACTCGGTGAAATGCAACATCAACAGAAATTCCGGATCGGCTTTCAGTTGAGCCGTGTATACTGCGTAACGGGCGTCTCGGCTACGTTCCCGTAATACGATCCACACATGCATTTCTGCTCCCATCATCAAACCATGCACGGATTTCACCGGCGGGGCCGATTCCAACTCACGAACAAACCGATATAACGCCAAATGAGCCTCCGTATCCAGCCACATTAAGACACCCCCTCTGTGAACTCGTTCCTTATGTCATCGCCTGCTATACCCCATTGTGCGTTGTGGACAGGATGGATGACTTGGGAGCATTGTCATCCATGCCATCGAATGGGATACCTAATTCGCGGCATAAACACGCCAGGGCAAACCGCATGGCTTGAGCTCGTTGCCGAGCCTGGCGCACATCGTCCGACTGGCCAGAATGGACCTGCTCGGAACCGGCCGCAATGGCGAGTGTTTTGTGGATGGCCTTTTCAATCGTCGATCGTCGAATGGTACTGCCGGCCATTGGTGATCATCCCCTTGCCTAAAGGGAGTATACCATGGTATACATTATCCATCAATGCCTAGCCGTATACGGTAGACTTTACCGTATACTCAGCAAAAGAGACGGCAAATAATTGATCCGAAGCCAATGGGGAAGCAGGAACCGAGGCACTGATCCGCGAATAGGGAGGTAAGAGCCTATAGGTAGACCGTAGTGGGTAGACCGTCTACCGTCGACTGAGAAGAGGAACCCTGATGAGTCATGTGATTGCCGTCGTGAACCAAAAAGGCGGTGTGGGCAAAACGGCCACCGTGGCGAATGTGGCCTGGGAGCTCGTCGCGCAAGGGCATTCCTGTCTCGCTGTCGATCTGGACCCGCAAGGGAGCCTCACCATCAGCTTGGGCTTCGATCCGGATGCATTGGCGGGGCAGACCATCTATGAAGGGATGGTCTTGCCTCCCGATCATCCCCAACATCGCCGAGTACAACCGTTGCCGGTGGAATTAACCGGCCTCAGTCTGATCCCGGCCAATCTGGATCGATCCCAGCACGTCGGCACTCGAAAATGTACAGGTGCTATTGCCAGTCGACGTGGCCACCCCACAATTATAGTAAGAGAGCGCCACCGGATAATTTCCGCCATAACTCGATAGTTTATCGGCAAAGACAGCACACCCTCCGAGTAGCCCTCCCAGAGCTGTGAGATACGACTGTCCGGTTTGCATAATATCATTTGTGCTGGTGACCCCGACTCCATAACTACTCTCAAACGCGCAAATGGATAGAACCGCTCGGGTATCGACATTATAGGCTATCGCCGCCAGATTCGCCAATGTTTCAAGATGTGCGTAAATCGCATTAACATTAGGACTGTTGATGGCCGCTTTGGTCACGGGCACTCCCGTATAATCATTGACCAAGGAGTAATTCGTCAGGTTGACTGATTGCATGGTCTGTCCCCCTTTCCTAAGCCAGGCATGTGTTGCTGACAGTTCCGCAACTGACGGACACGCTGGTCGTCTCTTGGGACTTTTCAGATGACGTGAGAGTGCCTCCAGTAAAGTTATTGTTGATAAAGCTGTAGGCCGATTGGGCTTGTTGCCACGCGAGGTTTAAACTATTGACGGCATTCGTCCCATCGGCATTGATGGGTCCATAGGCAGCTGTATTGTACCAACTGTACGAATCACAAAACATCGTAAATTGGCCACTGCTCGTGCCGATCGCCAGACCATCCGCACACAATTGGTCGAGAACCTTAGACATCGCTGGTCCCCCCACGACAATCACGAGCTCGCTGCTCTTAATCCAGTTGGCAGTTTGGACCACATCTCCTGTGATTTGAGACGCGGGTGTGCTTATATCATTCGCAGCCCAAAAGGCTGCGCTTAAATCGAGGGGATCATCGCCATAAAAATAGATTGCGGTATTCGCCATCACTCAAGTCCTCCTTTGTGTTAGAGCCATGAAAGTGGCTCGGAAAGATGCCTTCAGTGTACGAGCCGAATCTTATTCCTGGCTTATACAAACCTGATTTCTATCTGATTTGTACCGGATAGAAACCTTCACGCAGAATACGCGGGAGGCAAAGTTGGCCACTGATCCACTTGTGCAGGATCCACGTTTAACAGATAGCCCGCGGCACGCCGGGTACGAAGAAATCGCGGATGATGAAGATCCAGTTCAATCGCACGACGAATCCGATAGATTTGAGAAAAGAGGTCGGTCGATGCGCGCCGTTCGCCTGGCCAGCCGACCTGCAATAGCTGTGAGGCTGGGAGAATGTGGTTGGGATAACGCAACAAATAGTATAAGATTTGATAAGAACGAGCGGGCAAAGCCATAAATTGGTCAATACGCCAAACGCCTTGCTGATCGAGATCGATACTTATCGCGTGATCTAACGGAATTCGTATGGTATTCATTCCCTACACTTCCTTCGAAAAATGTCCGCGCCTTGGGCCCTGGGGAACCTGTTGACAAGAACGAGGATCCAGCCTTATGCGACCGGGGTTGCTGCGCAACTGTGCCATTTTTTGTCATATACACAAGATAACGCTGCACTCAGCGGACAAGTTACCCCGAGGTAACACAATGTTCTCGGACCTGGAATGCTTCGGTGTCAGAAGGAAACTGAAAACTCCCACATTCTGGGCAAAACGGCGATAGCAGCTGATGAAGGGGGTTTTTGCCCGACCCTTCGAGGGAGAATAAGCCATAACCCTGGTGTGGCGTGAATTTCCGGTGAGTCTGTCAAAAAGTGTCTTTTTGACAGGGTGGAGACCAGGGTCTTTGATGTCTCACAAACACTACAGAATTCATTGTGAAATATGGCAAAATCTTATACTGGAGTTTCGCCGTTAATGTCCAGCCAAGGCCGCAAACGGTGATGAGGCCAGGGTTTTAGCCATTGGCGGTGTGTAAGGGTAGTGTTGTCGAGTCCCTCTCCGGAGCATACTTATTCAGGTCA
>JAKACM010000055.1 GCA_021821465.1 Bacillota bacterium | reverse complement strand
TGTTTACTAAACACATCCATTTTACCACAGAGTGGCCCGTTTTTGTTGTGATGACGCCATTTTTTGCGATCGGGAACCGGCTGGGGTCAATTTGACAGAATCGGCCCGATTCGTCTTCCGTAAGCCGTATCCCGTCGTGAAATCTTGGGGGAAAATTTTTTCCGAGGGTTCACCAAGCCCTGTCCCTGCAGGCTTCTACAACACCGGAAAAGGCTCCAAGCAGTTACAACCTCCGTTTTCAATTGGCCGGCTGCCGAGTGGATTGATCACCGGAATTGCTCTTGGCAGATAGTTCATCGAGGGGCCAGGCCATTCGACGTCTGGCGGCCATAAATTCCTCCCCCAAAGCGTCCATTCGCTCTTCGATCACTGTACGGTCGTCCTCCCAGAAAAAAATGTCCAATAACCTCTTTTCCAAGGTGCCACGGCGTTCCAAGTGCCTCAAAATCACGTCGAGTTCACCTATCACGTGACGAAAGAGGTCAATTTTCTCATGGAGAAGGTGTAAAATATTTTCTTCTATCGTATCCATAGTGAACAAGTTATAGATTTCCACCGGGTATTTCTGACCCATGCGGTGAACACGACCGATACGCTGTTCAATGCGCATCGGATTCCACGGCAAGTCAAAATTGATCAGTTGATGACAAAATTGCAGATTTAATCCTTGTCCACCCGCTTCGGTAGACACCAGTACATGATCTCCTTCCCGAAACCATGTAATCATGGTGTCACGATCCTTCTGGCTTAAACCTCCGTGAAACATTTGGGCTGCGATATCCGCTTCCCCAAGGGCATTCACTAAGGCCTTTTGAGTCTCGCGGTACTCCGTAAACACCAAAACATGGCCGGAGCGCATCCGAATCAAATTGATTAAGGCTCGGATTTTGGATGTGAGGGTGATGGACCCGGCCAGCTTTATGAATTCTTCTTGCCCGCTTCCCAGCCAACTTGATCTCTCTAAGGTCGGGATCAAGGCTTGGGGAGAAGAACATAACTCTCGTTGCAGAGTGATAAGGGGAAGAATCGTTTGGTTGCCTTGCAGTCGGTGCCGGTATTCTTCTTTGAGAGCACGGGTCAGGCTGTCGTACAAACGACGCTCATTTTTGCTTAACACAATAGGCAAAAGGGTCACCTCACGTGGCGGCAATTCCAATCCGATCTCTTGCCTTCGGTTGCGAACCATGACTTTGGCCAGCAATTTCTTTAATCCACGGGCATTTTTCGGTGTCCTTTTCTCGAGAATAAACTGGCGATAAAACCGCAAATAGCTGCCAAACAAACCCGGTTTGACGAGGTTGACCAATGTATATAATTCGTTAAGTTCATTTTCCATGGGTGTGGCAGTCAAGAGCACCAAAAAACGCGATTTCAAACCCTCTACCAGACGGTAATTTAAGGTCTCTGTATGTTTCAAATGATGTGCCTCGTCGACAATCACCAAATCCCAGTTCACATATTGCAACTGCTGATAAAGCGGGGGCTTTTTGGCCTTATCAATGGAGAACACCCATAACCAACCCTTCTCCCGGGCGCTATTCCATGTTCGCCATCCAAATTTGTTCTTAAGCTCATGGACCCACTGCGAGACTAGTCCCGCCGGAACCAAGATCAACACGTGATTCACCAGTTTTTTTGCCTTTAACTCCGCAATAATAAGTCCGGCTTCAATTGTTTTGCCCAATCCCACTTCATCCGCAAGAATAGCACGGCCCTCCAGACGATTGACCACCGTAAGAACACTGTCAATTTGATAGCGGTGTAACTGCAGTCCTTCGGCCAAAAACGGCTCAACCTCCGGCCAGCACTCAAGATGCGCGGCCAAATGCTCCAAAGACGGTTCCGGGCACCCCTTTTTCGTCATCTTGACCTCCATGGCCGGAGCTTGTCTTCCGAGATGCCGCGTTCCCGTAAGTGCCGAGTGAGAAAAATCCCCGAACCCGGGATCTGAAATAAGTCCCCCTCTTGTTTGATCCTCTCAATGACACGGTCCATGGTCCACCACTCGGGATCTCGCCCGATTTCGCGAACTGTGAGAGGGCAAGACACACAAGCTTGGGGAACTGCCCGAACTGAATACACCCCGGCCATCGTCTTATGACCCGCATTTTGCAAATAATCGATATAGACCCGTCTGCCCCTATTCCTTTTCAATCGTTCCAAGGTCAACAAGTGAGGATAGGTTGCGGCAGCGATCTGAGCGATAAGCTGACACCCTATTTTGACGTGATGATGGGATTCGGGCTGAATTTTTATGTAAATGTGCATGCCCTGTTGCCCGGAGGTTTTCAAAACACAGGGAATCTCAAGCAAATCCAAAAGCCGAATCATGATGCCGGTAGCTTCAACAACTTTCTCCCAATTAACCTGGTGCGGATCCAAATCGAACACGGCCCAGTCGTGATCATCCGGATTTTCGGCCAGTCCTAAAGGCACGTGCCACTCGATGACTCCACGGGCAACCCATTGCAACAAATCCTCAACGGAATCGATTCGTATGGCCTGTTTTACGTCCGTACCGGTGGTTGGCGCGTGCTTTTGATAAAACATGGATCCGGTAATTCCGTGAGGCCACCGTTTGACCGTAAGGACACGATTGCGGTAATAAGGCAAGAGCACGGCACTGACATGCGCATAATAATCCATCAACTGTTTTTTGGTGATCCCCGGAACGGGAAAGAGGACGCGATCGGGATGGGAAACCCGCAGTTCAACGGTGCTCCTGCCATCGTCGAATTCGGCCATGCCGCATCTGTCCCTTTGCTGTGAGTTCACGATATTCCACTTCCACGCTGAGAGGCCGTCTGAGCCGCCATATGCTGTTACTCCCTTTGTTCTCTTTTATCAAGACATCCTTATCCGAAAGGACCCAACCTCGGGGAGCCACCAATTTCCCCAGAATTTCGGTTCCGTCATATTCCGGAACAATCCACCAGATCCATTGGCCCCCAACACCTTGAGAAATCATGAAAACCTTTGCCCATCGCCTGTTCATCACGACAAATTTTTTCCAGTAAGGCACTCTTTTCCCCGGCAAATAGGGACTGTCAAGACGCTTGGCCATAACGCCCTCCAAAGAGTGATCTTGCACCGATTGCCACAAGGCCGTCCCCTCCTGAGTGATCCCGTCGGACACCACGATTTTTCCTTGGGTGGACACATATCGATTCAACCATTCCAGCCGTTGGGCCAAAGGTTTATGACAAAGCCAGTTTCCGTCGGCGTATAAGCAGTCGAACACAACAACACGGTGAGAAGCTTCCGTTCGCTTTTGTAACGCCTGGTAGGAGGCTCTGCCATTGACCCAGGCTATCAATTCCCCGTCAAGAACCACCGGGCTGTCGAAAATGGCGCCGATATCGGTTAAATCGGGAAAGTGTTGCAAAAGATCGGCGCCGGAGCGGGAAAAAATCTGCAGGCGATCGGTCCAGTGAATTTGACACCGATAACCATCCCATTTGATCTCATAACGCCACTTCGCATCATCAAACGGATGGGGTACCGTGATGCCCAACATTGGCGGGATAAACCTATCGGGATCCTTCATTCTTAAGATTTCTTGAGAGCAACCGATTCGCGCAATTGTTCCATGAGCGAGATCACTTCTTCCGTTGTCTGATAGTTGTGAGGTTCTTTGGCCATGGGCGTCAAACTCTGAATACGTTCCAACAACTCCCGTCTGGCGACATTGGGATAATGTTCGGGCACGAATGGTTCTTGCATGTGTTTGACCAACATCGTTGCCATGTCTTGTTCTTTGGCAGATACGGGAGTCGCAATCTCACCAAAACGTTTGCCTTCTTGGCGCAAACTTTCGGGATAATAGAGAGTGTGCATCATCAAAGTAGAATCCTCATAGGTTCTTACCACTGCCAAAGACAACTTCGAGCGTAAGGTCAATTCCGCTAAGGCGACAAGATTGGTCTGTTTCATGGTATCCCGCAACAAGCGATAGGCCTTATCTCCTCCCGGCATTGGCTTAAGCCAGTAAGCTTGGCGGTAATAGACAGGATCAATGGCATCCAAAAGATGAAAACTAATAATGCTCACATTGTGGTCGTGAACGGTCTCAAGCTTTTCTTCATCCAGCACGACATAACGTCCGTCGGGTGTCGGGGCCCCTTTAGTCAGTTCGGCCGCTTCAACTTCAATCCGGCAAGTCGGGCAGTATTTCCGATATTGAATCCTGGAGCCACACACCTTATGAAGCCAATGAATCTCAACTTTTTCATCGTCCATGGCCTTGTAAACTTGAATAGGGATGGATACCAGCCCAAATCCGATGACCCCTTTGTAGAGACTTCTCACGTCTGAACGACCTACCGCTCCGGAAAATCGTGTGACTCAAGGGGATCGGTGCTCTTGTTCGGCCCCCTCTTTTTATTCTTCCCGTTGGAATCCCCTTGAATCAAATGTTGAACTTGCTCCATGAGTTGAGGAACATTGTTCACCAGAGATTCCATTACATCCCCCCGTTCAACGGACAGCAATCGAATGTTTTCCCCATGAGCCACCAAAAATCCTACGGGGTGGACACTTACCCCCGCTCCGCTGCCCCCACCAAAAGGATGGCCCGGACCGTCGGTTTGGCGTTGCCAATATTCACCGCCACCGGCGGCAAATCCCAATGAGACCCGGGATATCGGAATGATGGTACCTCCGTCCGGAGTCTGAACCGGTTGACCGACCACCGTGTTCACATCGATCATTCCCTTGATGGATTCCATCGCGGTCTTCATCAGACTTTCAATCGGATGTCCTTCTCCGTGCCCCAATCCCTGCGTTTGGTTGTGTTCCATGGCCTTCACCCTTTCAATATAATCATCTGCGGATGGTGATATAAACTGCGCGTATAGCGGCTGTCGTCAAATCGATAACCCGAAATTGCAAGGTTGCCGTGACTTCTCCTGCTACGTGTGCCCGGTCCCACACGGGAGAAATGCCAAAGATCGGGCGAGTAGAACTATTGGGTGCTATGTGCAAGCTTACCCACAGACCCACCAAATTATTCATGATGCCCGTGATAATCGCCGTCGTGGACGCTTCTCCCAAGCCTACGGATCCAACACAGAAAAATCGGGTTACCGAGGTTTTACGCCACAGCGCCCTGATAAAATGACGATAGGCATTGAGGGCTTGAATCCTCTGACGAATCCGCTTGAGATCCGAGTGGGAAGCTTGAGTTTTTCTCCCCGGAGCCTTGGGCAATTGCCAAGATTGAGCGGATTTCATTCCCATGATTCGAGTATCAAGGGCTATCACCCATTGTGCTCCCTCACCCGAAAACCCGATCGTGGTGGTAATGGGCAAAGTCAACAGCGTAATCACACCGATCAGACCTATGCCAATAATGATCAGCGCTATGATTGGCTCCACCACCCATCGGATCTAGCCGTAATATTCAGTCCCGCCCAGGGAAGGCCAAAGACTTGATTAGTCCTCAGCGCAAGGTAAAGGGCCATAACAAGAAGACCGAAAGAGGGCATTACGGCACAAGCCTGTATCATGAGCCGTGCCTTAAAGGAAAGAGGCCTCAGCAAAACAACCCAGCCCCAAAATCTCTCACATGCCCCCTTGATACCCTTTCAAACAGTGGGATTTTGATATAAAGAGGATGCACACTATGACGCAAGATTATACTAAAGCTTAGGGAAAATTTCCCTATCAAGAGTTTTCAGGTTTTCGGGACATACATGATCGGTTAAGTCAGGTGACAGGGATGAGGCCCCAAAATCAGCACCGTAATGCACCTTCTGGCTGCGTGCACTGACACTCAATACATCAGAATACCGCCCTGTCTTCTCCCGACGAGGTCGAACCTGACTTATCTGGGGATGTATGTTTCGGGATGAAAGCCTGTTCTCTCACATTCGCAGCAGAGAAATTCAAAAAACTCTACCAACTTGTCTTCGGCCCGCCAGCACCTTAAAAATGCATTGTGATACGGCATCTATTTCGGCCCAAACGTCCATGTGCGAACGAAAGGAGCTTTTGTCCCGGGGGTTTCCCGTCCACCGAATCTCCGATTTGGCTGCCTTATGAGTCTTTGATGTGGTCCCTCACGCAATCGGTCTACCCGGTTCCTCGTCCGGAAAGGATAAAGGCAGAAGTTGATCCAAATTGGACAGCCCAAACTCACGCAGAAATTGTTTGGTGGTTCCATATAAAATCGGACGCCCGGGAGCGTCCTTGCGACCAACCTGTTCGACGAGATCTCGATTGATCAAGGTCTCCAGAGCACGTTCCGAATGGGTTTGACGGAGGCTCTCGATTTCCAGTCGGGTAATAGGTTGGCGATAAACTATCACGGACAGAACTTCCCATGCCGCCGGGGATAAACTTTCGGGCGCTTGGGTTTCGAGACGGTCATGCAAAAATTCCGCAAGATCGGCTGCCGTCGTCAGCAAATAACCCTGAGCGACTCGTTGGACACGGAGAGCCGCATTGCGGCGGCGCAATTCCTCGGTCAACCCCTGAACAACCAAAGGGACATCCACATCGTCAATCTCCAGCCATAAGGCCAATTGCTCGTCTGACACAGGATCGGCTTGGGTAAATAACAAGGCTTCAAGTTTACGAATTATTTCAGGATCGACCCCCCCATCCATAAATTAATTCTCACCTCCTGGGTTAGCCGTTTGCAAAGTTATCCAGATCGCATCATAAGGTTTCTCCTGATTGAGTTCGACTCTATTTTGATGCCACAGATGAATCATGGCTAAAAAGGTCGCGCCAGTGTCTTGAGGATTCTTCTTCTCGACGGCCATGTCAAATTTCATAGGACGTCCGTAATCGTAGAGCCGATCTAAAAACTGAGAAATTTTTACATCCAACGGGTCCGTTTCGGCCTTGATGACCCGGGGCAAAACCGGTGTCGGTCTTTGACGCAATCTCGGCCATGCTTTGACCAATTTTTTAGCTTCCGCGCCTTTAACCGGGTGATAGTATACGCAAGGTTTTACTGACACCGGACGCGAGTAGAGCCCTTGGCTCTTTATCCGTAGATTCTGCAGCACATCCACGGCTTCGCCAATAAATCTATCGTCCCTGTGCCCGATATTTTCTGAAGTTTGTGGCTCGGCTTCAGGTTCCTTTTGGGGCAATACCAAGTCCGATTTACGGCGAATTATCCAGGCCGTAACGGGAGCTTCTTCGCTGACTAGTTGCAAATCGCGAATAAACCGCCATCGCTCCGACAATTTGCGCACGAGATAAAAAAGCGTCAGATCACGGGCAACTCCGGGATTGTGTCTCACCTTTATAGCCAGAGCTTTGAGATCTTGTGCCCAATCGCTATCTTTTTCGCAAACTTCCGGTTGTGTTGGTGAGTGTTCTTCAGAATGCTCGGTTTTTGGGTGGACAAGAGAAACTGAACTTTCCCCCTCCGGCCGTGTCATCGCAAACTCCTGCTATGTCCATGATGCATCCTTATGAGTCTTGTCCTTTCTCTTTTTGGACGAAGGAAAATCCATAGCCCGAAGGAGCTACGAAGCTGTGCTCCAATTGCCCTAAGAGCACCGGGTTGATCGTCAACATAGAACATGGACGCCATCACTCCTTGTTCCAAATACCTCTCGCCAAGCACAACACTTCCCCCCGGGTTTTCCCCCTAACATTTCACTCTTAAGGCATAGACTTTCCTGCCAAGACAGGCTCCAACACGATTGGATAGAATCCCGTGGGCTTCATGTGGAACTATCATGTTAGGGTGTTTAGATGCATGGCGTCTTTCACGGCGTCAAGTGTTTGGTGTGCCATCACCTTGGCAGTCCTGGCTCCTTCATGCAAAATTTCTTCAACCTTATCCGGTTGACTTTTCCACAGGCTTCGCCGTTCACGAATGGGATGCAATTTGAGATTAATCGCGGAGGATACAAGCGCCTTGCAATCCACACAACCGATGGAAGCCTCTTGACATGATCGATCAATGTCCCGCACCCTCTCGGCATCCGTGAAGACCTTGTGCAAGCTGAATACGGGACAAAGCTGGGGATGTCCCGGATCCTTGCGGCGAATGCGGGCCGGATCTGTCACCATGGTCCGGATTTTTTGGCTCAGAGCCTCTTCTGATTCCCCCAGGCTTAAGGTATTGCCATAGCTCTTGCTCATTTTCTTTCCATCCACTCCGGGCAAAACCCGAGCTTCGGTAAGAACGGCCTCAGGTTCCACTAAGACTTCACCATATAAGCCGTTAAACCGCCGAACGATTTCCCTGGTCAATTCCACGTGAGGCACCTGGTCCTGTCCCACCGGCACCTTGTGTGCCTGATAGAGGACGATATCCGCCGACTGCAAGACAGGATATCCCAAAAATCCGTAGGTGTGAATATCACGTTGCGCTAATTCTTTCAATTTTTCTTTATAACTGGGTACGCGCTCCAGCCATCCCAACGGGGTAATCATACTCAGTAAGAGATGCAATTCGGCATGTTCGGCAACCATTGATTGACGAAAGATAATGGAACGCTCGGGGTCAAGTCCTGCCGCCAACCAGTCCACAACCATGTCGAATATCTTTTGCGGCAGATCATGGGTATCATGATAACCGGTAGTGAGTGAATGATAATCCGCCACCATAAAATAAGATTCAAATTCTTCTTGGATTTTCACCCAATTTTCCAGTGCGCCCATCCAATTTCCGATGTGCAGTGCCCCCGAGGGCTGCATCCCCGACAAGACCCGATCCTTAATCGTTGTTCCAACACCCACTGTCCGTCCTCTTTTCTCTTCACGCAAGACCATGCCAAGGGAGATCTTGAGCCAGCAAATCTTGATACGTCTCACGCTTTACCCACACTCTTTGTTGCCCTTCGGAAACCAGAACAACTGCCGGGCGGGGAACGCGGTTGTAATTCGACGACATCGCATAATTATAGGCGCCGGTACCGAAGACGACGAGGTAGTCGCCGACTTCCACAGGTGCCAAAGACGCCTGGGAAATGAGAATATCCCCACTTTCGCAATACCGTCCGGCAACCGTGTAAGCGTTCAACCGCTCTAAAGGTTTCCCGTCCACTTGAGCAGTGTATGCCGCCTGATACAAGGCCGGACGGATATTATCCCCCATTCCCCCATCTACAGCCACATAATGTCTGCCCCCCGGCACGACTTTCGTGGCATGCACTTGATAAACCGTAATGCCCGCTTCTGCGACAATAGCCCGGCCCGGTTCAATCAAAATCTCGGGGCTATGACATCCCCTGGGTGTCATAGCCTGAACTCTCTGATTGACCTCCAATAAGACCCGGGTGATGTCCGGAGGATCATCCGTCGGCGTATATTGCACACCAAATCCGCCGCCGATATCAAGCACCTCGGGCCAAAAACCCCGCTGTTCCCACAATTCGGCCATGAATTCCATGAGCCGTTGCGCATTATGAATAAAGGGATCTTCATCAAATATCTGGGAACCAATATGTGCATGAAATCCCTTTAATTGAAGATACGGTAAAGACAAAGCGACGGAAACTGCCTCATCATGAATACCATCTTGCATCGCAAATCCAAATTTGGAATCAAATTGCCCGGTACGGATAAAAGCGTGAGTATGGGCTTCAATCCCAGGGGTCAAACGTAAAAGAACCGGGGCCCGGACATCCAACTTCCGGGCGGTTTCATTAAGCAACGATAACTCATCCAGCGAATCTGCCACAACATATCCCACATGATGACAAAGAGCCGTCTCAATCTCCTCGGCCGTCTTGACATTGCCATGAAACACAATATTGCCCATATCAAATCCGGCCTGAATGGCCGTATACAGTTCACCGCCCGATACAACGTCAAGACCCCAATGATTCTCGTTCAGAAACCCCGCCATGGCTTTGCTCAAAAACGCTTTGCCGGCATAAAATGCCCTGCCTTGGGGCGCCATTTCATCCAGCGCCGACTGAAATTGACGAATACGTTGAAGCATCGTGGCATAATCCAACACATAGAGTGGTGTTCCGTAGGATTCGGCGAGGTCTTTCACCGCCGCTCCGCCGATGAAGATGCGGTTTTGTTCGTCTCTTCGATAAGTAACTGGAAACATTCCGTCCCCCTCATAACTCCCAGGATTGATCCTTGTCCTGATCATTGTTTTTAGCCTACCATTCGCAGCCATAGGGGTCAATTGATTCCGATTCTTTACCTTCCTCATGACTCGTGAATCCGCAGCCGTTGCCTTGGGAATCGGTCATGATTCTCTCTTAGGGCGACGATGGGTTGGGTCTTTAGGCAAAGTCATAGAGGGTCTCATAAGCTTGCGATTTAATGGTTTACGAATAAATTCGGATCCCAAGGCACTGGTATCTAGGGGATAGAGAGGCCATAGATACCGAATGCCAAAGGAATCCGTCCCGACAAGAATACTTAAAGGGATTAATATTCCCAACAGAAATCCCACCCATACCAATCCCACAAGCTTTCCGAATCCCGTCAGGATCAAAAGAAACATCCTCAAAAGGCGTATCGACATACCAAAATCAATGTCCGGAGCCGTGAAAGTCCCGACCGCGGCCACCGCTACAAAGACCATGACGTGGGCATCCAGCAAATTTGCTTTAACGGCCACATCGCCCAGCAAAATCGCACCAAAAAAGCCCATCGACTGGGTCAAAGGACTCGGACTGAATGTTAAGGCCAATCGTAAAAGATCCACCCCCACTTCGGCGCCCATTATCTGCCAGAAAATAGGAATGACCGTAACCGATGGGTGAACCAATCCGTACCATCCGCCCCTCAACGATAAAGGACTCACTGCTAAGGCGTACCACAGAGGAGGAAGAAACCACGACAGGGATAGGCCCAAAAATCGTATCCATTTAAGGTACGTGCCAATCAACACGTCTTCATGATATTCCTCTATGGATTGCAGAAATGAAAACACAGAAACCGGCAAAATCATGACATTAGGCGATGTATCAATCATCACCAAGACGTGTCCTTCGGTCAGATGTTCGGCCGCCACATCCGGTCTCTCGGTAAACCGACTATTGGGAAAAGGATTCCACCAGGGTTTGTGCATAATCCATTCCTGAACCGCCTTTTCCGACATTGTCAGAGCGTCCACGTCGATGTCTTTTATTCTTTGCCGAATTTGGCGCACAAAGTAATCATTGGCGATATCCTTGATGTAAATTAAGGCCAAATCGGAATGGGAGCGTCGGCCCACCTCGTGCATTTCAATGCGCAAGTTGGGATCTCGCAGCCTTCTTCGAATCAAAATGGTATTGAATATCAGAGTTTCCACAAATCCGTCCTTTGGACCGCGTAAAACCCGTTCCAAAGACGGTTCACTTGGTTTTCGGTCCGGATACTTTCTGACATCCATAATAATGGCGTGTGTCATGCCATCAACCAGTAGCGCCGCAGGACCCGCCAGAATTTGATCTGCCGTCTTGCTTAATTCGGTTTGTGCGGTAATTTCAATAGAAGGCAGTTTCCGGTTTAACAGTGTTCTCAAACTGGGAGTAGTCAATTCATCATGGGGTTGCTTAAATAACTCCTCCATAATTAATGTCAGATCTGTTTGGGCCACAAATGAGTCCAAATAGATGAGTGCAACCTGACGCGATCCGATTTTAAATTCTCGGACAATCAAGTCAAACGTTTCTTTGTACCCCAAATACTCCTTTAACCACCCCACATTGCTTTTGAGGTTGCGTGACACCGCCTGGTCTTTGACGACACCGTGCCCCTGTTGAACATATTCAATCGGCATCGTATCCGCTCCTCGCCAAAATTTCCTGCAAGGCGCGCTTGGTGGCAGGAACACCTTTGTCGACGCTGTCTAGTCCATGCATTTTGCCCACGTCTCCGAGTCCGACTATAGGTACCCTTCCCTCGTCATCACCTAGGACATCCACAGTGTCGCCATAGAGTATGGATGAGGACTGATTCCTGCCCTCTTTGTCTACGGCTTGTCGGATCATTTTCCCCTGGGCATTTACCGAGGAATCGATGTGCACACCGTCCACAGGACGGGTATTGGCCGCAACAGCGACAACCCCCAGCACTCGAAGTTCTGACGAGTTCATAAGAACCTCCAATGCCCGTTCGCCTGGACCGTTCCCCGATTCTCCCCGGTCATCTACCATCACCACAACCGGTTCGTGCGGAGACTTCAGTACCGCATCGACTAACTGGCGACCGTTAAGAGGGGTAGGATTCCCTTTCGATTCGCGTAACAAATACAAATGAAGATCCTGACTGGCGTCTTTTAACGCCTTATAGGCGGTGTCATCTCCGTCCGTAACGACAATTACCTTTTTGCGTGACATAATCCTCTCCCCTTCCATAACTGCATGCGGCCGTACTAAATTTCATAGGTTAAGTTTTGGGTTTGAAAATCAATGCAGCAGCCAAACCAAAGAGCACCGCGGATTTAATGCCTCCGGCCGCGGCCGCGAGCCCACCCGTAAGAAGGCCCATAACGCCCTTGGTCTTCACCGCTTCACCAATTCCCGTCACCAGTGTGTATCCGAACCCAGGAAGGGGTACGGTCGCGCCCGCACCGGCTAAATTGACCAGTTTGCCGTAAAGCCCGACGCCTCCGAACAAGGCTCCCAAGACGACAAAGAGGACTAGCACATGGGCCGGCGTCAATGGAAACAAATCCAAGGCGAGTTGGGCCAAAACACACAACACTCCTCCAATCACGAATGCCCAGAGAAAAGTCATAAAGGCCCCCCTTTAATCACTGAAATTCGACCTAAAAAACCTTTCAAAAGAATTAATTTCTCCGAGAAATCGCCACGGCATGGGCAATCGCAGGAATACTTTCCCCCTGTTGATAACTCGTTGGGGAAAATAGGGCGCCCGTAGATACCAGCAAGAGACGATGAAATTCCCCGGACTTCAACTGACGGCATAGAAAACCGGAAAAGACACTGGCTGAGCAACCCGGACCCGATCCGCCGTTGTGAACGTCTTGACGCTCGATGTCATATAAAGATTTGCCGCAGTCGTTCAACTGCGGTGACCACATCAAACCCACTTGACGTGCCGTAGCATCCAGCAATTCGATTCCCAGCATGCCCAAATCTCCCGTATAGACTTGGTCATAGTAGGAAATATCCCGCTCCATATCCTCGCAATGGCGTTTAATCGTATCGAAAGCGGCGGGAGCCATGGCCGTGGCCATGTCGTTGGGATTTTTCGATCCCCAGTCCATAACCTGACCAAAGGTGACTGATTCGAGAATCAAATCATCCCCTTTAGAAGCCTTGCCCTCCGTTAACAGACAAGCTCCCGCGGCTGTTGAGGTCCAAGATGCCGTTGGGGCTTTCTGATATCCAAGTTCCAGCGGATAGCGAAATTGGCGCTCTGCCGACAGATGGTGGCTGCCGGCGGCAGCCAATACATTCTTTGGTCCGCCCCCTGCAATCGCTAAGGCCCCGAGACCTAAAGATTCCGTAAAGACAGCACATGCCGAAAACAAACCCAGTAATGGCGTTTGATGTGCTCGGGCCGCAAAGTTCGTCGAGACCAGCTGATCTAACAGATCACCCCCCATGACCAAATCTATACCCGACCATTCAACCCCGGCCTTGGACACAGCCAAATTTTGAGCCTCCGCCAAAAGTGCCTCTTCGGCCTGCTCCGAACTGTCATGATTGTTAAGATCGGACGGCCAAATGCGATCAAAATACGCCCCCAGAGGTCCTTCCCCTTCCATGGGGCCGACAACCGCGGCTTGCGACGTGATCAGCACATTGTCGAAGCTGTAAGTTGATCGAGAGTGACGACAGACACTCATCAAGCCACCCCCGTAATAAGGAAGCGAATCAGCCCGACGATAAAGGCGGCAGCCAGCCCATAAGCCAGAACCGGGCCGGCCACGGTAAAGAGTTTGGCTCCCACTCCCAAAATGAACCCTTCGGTGCGGGAATCCATGGCCGGAGCCACCATGGCATTGGAAAATCCCGTAATCGGCAGACTCCCTCCCATGCCGCCATATTTCACGACCCGGTCATACCATCCCAATCCGGTGGACAACGCGCCGAGACCAATCATAACGATGGTTGTGGGGGATGTCGCTTCCTTCGCTGTCATTCCCTGCTGCATAAAAAACCATTGCACTCCCTGACCGACCAGGCAGATGACCCCTCCCACAAAAAAGGCCGTCAGCGCATTTTTTAGGATCGGTTTTCCTGGCCGTAACTCATCTGCCATGTTTTGATATCGCTGCATTTCCTGAGACAACTTTCTCACTTTAGCCACGCGTGTCCTCCCTACTCCATAGCTGCGCACCATAAAAAAACTCCGCGAACCTTGGTACAGGCTCAGGAGTAGTATGTTCTCAATGTGATCCTTTATGCTCTCAAAGCAAGGCCATCTTAAGGCGATTCGTCTTGCAACGCCATTTTCAAACGGTTCAGGGCCCGGCGTTCCAAGCGTGAAATTTGGACCTGAGACACATTTAACTGTCTGGCCACTTCCGTCTGCGTCCGGCAGTCCACATACCGGGCCCGTAAAATGAACCGTTCTCGTTCATCCAGAGTCTGGAAGGCTTGGCTCAAGACCATTTGTTCCAACCAGTCGG
Source organism: Bacillota bacterium (assembly GCA_021821465.1). Classification (GTDB taxonomy): domain Bacteria; phylum Bacillota; class Sulfobacillia; order Sulfobacillales; family Sulfobacillaceae; genus Sulfobacillus. The sequence goes on along the minus strand of JAKACM010000055.1, from coordinate 16,597 downwards.
CCTCACCCCTTTCATCTTTGACGATGTCTCCGAGATGCGTTTCCGATCCGCTCAAAGATTCAATGGGTTGATTCAATGAGGCAGGAGCTCTAGTCGCTTCCACGGCCTCGGCAATGGCGCCGGAATCAACACCCATCTGTTCCGCCACTTCCTTGGTCGTTGGATCCCGACCTAATTGCTGCGAGAGGGCTTGTCGCACATGTTCGACCCGCATGCCCAGTTCGCGCATGGAGCGGGCTACCCGAATCGGCTGATCGTCACGCATATGACGACGGATTTCACCCATAATTAAGGGCACCGCATATGTGGAAAATTTCAACCCGCGACTCACGTCAAAACGATCAATGGCTTTAAGCAGTCCAATCGCTCCCACCTGAAACAAATCTTCCGGGTCATAACCCCGTCCCTGAAAACGGTGAACAATATGCCATATCAGATTCACATGGCGCTGAACCAATTCTTCGCGTGCACTCAAATCCCCTGCCTGAGCCATACGATATAACTCCGATTCGCTTGGAGTATGCTCCCACCGGATACTGTCTTCACTGGACATCGCGTGACAATTCCCCTCGTATTCGGGCGAACCTTTGCATCTCAACCCTAGTGCCTTTGCCCACAACCGATTCTACGTTGATTTCATGCATAAATGATTCCATAAACACAAAACCCAGACCCATTCGCTCCGGGTCGGTAGAAAATGAGGGTTGCCGTGCCAGTTCAATGTCGGCAATTCCGACCCCAAAATCTTCGATGACAATACTTAGTCCTTGGTTGTCGAGCGTAGCACTCATTTCAATCCAACCGTCGGGCTCATGCTTATATCCATGAATGATGGCATTGGAAACAGCCTCGGAAACGGCCACTTTGATTTCATCAATTTCAGACAACGAAAAAGGAGCCTGTCCGGCTAAAGCCGCAATGGCAACCCGGGCTAAACCCACATTGTCAGGCACGGACAAAAATTTCATCTTCACCATGTTATTCATGACAATCCCCCTTCTTAAACATGCTGATCCTTGGTGCTTTGTCGTATCGCATCAGACATGGGTATAATGGCCGTGATTCCCGCCAGCTCAAGAACTCCCCGCACATTAGGCCTAACACCTGTCAAGGATAATGAACGGCCAGCCATTCTTTTATAACGTCCCAGAACGACCCCAATCCCTGATGAATCAATGAAATTCACTTCGCTCAAATCTAACACTAACCCTTTATCCCGGTACCGGTCCAATAATTCATCCAGTGCCTCCCGCAAGGGTGCGGCAGTCGGTAAGTCGAGATCCCCATGGATGGCAACTAATATCCGGTTTCCTTGAATCGTGTGCACAATGGTCATTGACGGCTCCCCCAAGGCATCCATTTTTTTCCTGACCACCATGATACACGGTTTCTCTCGCGAAAAAAGGCGGCTTGTGGCCGCCTTATAGAGGATCTTCATCACTTTCTTTGTCAGTCCTTCGGGTTTGATGCTTCACCTTCTTGCGATCTGGGTCCACACTGAGCTTATGATGCTTGTCCATCACTAATTCGACAGGTTCGACAAAATCCAAGGGTTCAATAAATTCCCCAGATGTTTCGTGATAATCGACTGCAGGCGGCATAGGTTCAGGATTTTCGGAAATGTCCCATTGGACCACACGTTGCCAAATGTTCTGTCCGTCAATTTCCCCATTATCTCCCTGATCTCCGGCATCCAAATCCCCGGACACGACAGAATGTTGATCAACATGGTATTGGCGTTCTTGTTCCTCTTGGCATGGGAGACAAAAAAGCGCTTCGGGACGCGCCCTTAACCTAGCCGGACTGATGGGGCGATGACAATTCTCGCAAATCCCATATGTGCCCTCATCGACTTTCTCCACGGCACGCATGACATCCCGCAGTTGATAGGACAAATCGCGTTCCAATCCTTGTTCCAATTCCCTGTCAAAAGTTTCCGTGCCGAGATCTGCAGGATGATTGTCATACGCGCTTAATTGCTGAACGGATTCTGTTTGTGCCACCGATAATTGTTCGCGAAGTTGTCTGATCATCTCTTGGAGTTCCCTTTTGACTCCATACACGTCGATGTTTCTCACCTCTTTCCCTTAAAATATCGGCTTCATGCAAAGAGTTTCCACCAATACCGCCATGCCAGCTTTGTAAGGGTAATCTTAGGCACGGCTTCTTTGGCCTGAATAGGAATTTGACGAAGGATCGTCCGGCGATTTTTCACCAGGAGATATCCCAGCACTTGTCCTGGCGCCACAGGGGCTGCCACTTCACGGTTCAGATCTCTCACCGACTGAACTCCTTGCTCGGATATTGGTTGGGTTATGGCTACCGGCTTCTTTATAACGGCATCAACATAAGGCCTAGTCCCTCTGAGAACCCGCACCCGGCCCTGTAGCGCTTGCGCCTTGGCAATAGAAATGGTACGAAAGTTCTGAAATCCCCACGACATCAGTAGAGAAGCATCCTGTATTCGAGCTTTGCCCGTGGGTTCTCCCAACAAGCTCACAATCATTCGCATCTTGCTTCGCTTGGCTGTCGCAGCCAAACAATAACCGGCTTGGTGCGTAAAACCCGTCTTCAACCCGTCGGTGCCGGGATAGTTTCTCAATAAACGGTTATGATTGATCAACCACAATGTGCCGCCTTTCCCGTTCCGAATCGTACGATCTTCCCACATGGACGTATAATGCAGCAATAGGGGTATTGTCACCGCCTTTTGACTCAACAGGGACAAATCATGAGCCGTTGTATAATGGTTGGGCGCATGAAGTCCATGCGGATTGCTAAAATGGGTATCATGCATACCAAGATTGTTCGCCGTTTGATTCATCCGGTTGACAAAGGCCTCTTCGGAACCGGCGAGAAACGTACCCAGTGCGTAGGCAGCGTCATTGGCCGATCCCACAGCGACGGCCTTTAACATCTGGTCCACCGTGAGTCGTTCGCCCGGTTCCAGCCAGATTTGGGATCCCTTGATATGATAGGTTTGTTCGTCCGCCGGTACTAAGTCTCCTAAGCGAATTTGCTGACGATCCAAGGCTTGTACAGCCAGATATAATGTCATCAATTTCGTGACACTGGCCATCGGCAATTTTTGTCGGGCATTTTTGCTAAACAGAACCTGCCCCGAATTGGCGTCGATAAGTTCCGCAGCCTTGGCTTGAACACTGGGTGGCTGAGTAATATTCTCGGCTTTAACGTTAGCGGATATGAATATATTAACAACCAATGCCAGACTGACGATCCTTGTCCAATAACGAGGTTTGACACGCTTTTGAAACCCCATCAAATACCATCCTCTCTACACACTCGTTGATGGTAGTATGGAGAAAAGATCGAGGTTTCATGCAGCATGTCTGGAATGGTCAGAACCCGGCAATGATATTGATCCTCAGGCCCGAGGGTGAGTTTGATCATAGACGGGCCGAAGGCGGTTGTGGCTGACATGAGTATAAATCTGGGTCGTAGATATATCCTGGTGTCCGAGCATCTCTTGAACGGCACGCAAATCCGCCCCATTTTCCAAAAGATGCGTGGCAAATGAATGACGAATCACGTGGGGAGTAATCGGATGGTTGAGTTGAGTCATCGCGGCGTATTTTTTAATGATCTTCCAGAATCCTTGGCGGGACAAGGATCGGCCTTGGCGATTGAGAAAGAGCACAGACTCATGAGAATTTCTTAGCAATTTGGGTCGCGCCTCATCCACATATTGCATAAGCCAGCGGGCTGCCGTCCGTCCTAGGGGAATATAGCGTTCCTTGGATCCTTTTCCCAGACATCGAACCTTAGGGGGATCGAGCCACCAGTCATTGATAGTCAAATGGCAAAGTTCGCTGACGCGCAAGCCACTGGCATAAAGGACTTCCAGCATGGCGCGATCGCGAATTCCCCCGGCGGTTTTTAAATTCGGGGCTTCGATCAGTCGTGTTACCTCTTCGATGCTCAGCACGTGAGGCAAATGCCTAGACAATTTTGGGGCACTTAAAAGTTCCGTAGGATCCTCGGCAAGAACATGATCACTAACCAGAAAACGGTAATATCCTTTAATCGCGGCAAGGCGACGGGCCTGGGTCGAAGCAGAACGATCTTGTGCCTGCAAATACTCCAGATACTTTATGACGCCGTTTTCATCGGCATGATATCCCTGGGATTTTACAAACGCCAAATAGTCATAGAGATCACGTTGATATGATTCGATCGTGTTGAAAGAAAGATTGCGCTCAAAGCGTAAATAATCCAGAAATTCCTTGACTTGCTGTGTCACGGCATTCGCCCCATTATATTGTTGTCATTGTTATTAAGCCATTCGACAGCGAGATCCAAATTCCTGCTGATAATGAAAACAAAATCTCTGAGAAAAACCCGAACGGACGATGGGGTCCTCATAAAACTTTGTGAAGGGTTATTTCCTGATGTTTGATCACATTCTTACCCACCCACCGAACAGGGCCTTTCTACTCGGAAAGAGCGGTTCTCGACGATGATCATCTTCTTTGTTGTGCCGTTCTCACCCATCTCAACCTCGGCCACTCAAAACCCCGGTCGAAGGTCTAGGATATGGTATTCCACCATTTTCCCAAGCGCAGAGGTTCAGAGATAGGCACCCACGAAGTAAAGAATATGCACACCTATCAACCTTTGGCGGCCAATTGGTCATTTCGTAAGAATAGAGCTGTTCTGACAGCCCTTTTTCTTGAATGAAGATAGTCGGGGGCTTCGGCGGAGCGGTGTTCGGAATCGTTTGCAGTACAACCGAGCCCAATTGAGAGGTTGAACCGAGTTCCATCGCTGCCAGCGTTATGCTTTGGGACCAATTTTCATCAACATCCCCAAGACGCAAAGCGGAAATCGAACTCTCCTAAGCCTTGTAGGCCAACCTCATCAGTAGCCATTACAGAGATTTGAGTGAGTTTCCCAAAAAGATTCACCCCCCGGAACGGTAAAGCCCGACCGGGGGGTGAATCTTTTTGTCAAGGGATTTTCCGTCCGGAAATTTAAGCCCAAATTTCTTCCGGTGCCACATAAGATTTCTGATGTGCTTCGGCCACTGCTTTAAAGGTGACGGCGCCCTGATAAATATTCAACCCTTTAGCCAAAGATGCGTCCTTTTTCATAGCTGCCAGTGCCCCGTATTGGGCCAAGAGTCTCGCATATCTGAGCGTCACATTAGTCAAGGCCAATGTCGATGTTCGCGCCACGGCACCAGGCATGTTCGCCACCGCATAATGAACGACACCATATTTGACGTAAGTGGGATGAGAGTGTGTGGTGACATGATCAATAGTCGCAATGGACCCTCCCTGGTCAATCGCCACATCCACAATAACCGTTCCGGGTTGCATTGTTTCCACCATTTCCTCGCTTACCAGATGAGGAGCGCGGGCTCCCGGTATTAGGACCGCACCGACCAATAAGTCGGCTGATTTTACCGCTTCCGCAATATTGTATTCATTGGACATTAGAGTTCGGACATGACCATGAAACATATCGTCCAACTGGCGGAGGCGTTCAGCATTTATGTCGACAATAATCACATCCGCACCCAGTCCCAAAGCAATGCGGGCCGCATTAGTGCCGACAATCCCGCCGCCTATCACCAACACCGATCCCGGAAGAACTCCCGGTACCCCTCCAACCAGAATACCGCGGCCTCCCTGCGGCTTTTCCAGAAAATGTGCCCCGATTTGAGTAGCCATCCGTCCGGCGACCTCACTCATAGGAGTCAAAAGCGGCAACGATCCATCTGATGACTGTACGGTTTCGTAAGCTATTGCGGTAATGCCGGAATCCAACAAGGCTTGAGTCAACTCGGGCTCGGGAGCCAAATGCAAATAAGTAAATAATACCAGATCTTTCCGGAAGTATTGATACTCCTCGGCCAGAGGCTCCTTAACCTTAATAACCATCTGGGCATCCGACCAAACACTCTGAGCATCCGGAACCACGGTCCCTCCCGCTGCCCGATACTGATCATCGGTAAATCCGCTGCCCAGTCCCGCTCCTGTCTGAATTAAAACTTGGTGGTCGTCCCGTGTCAGTGCCAACACCCCTGCCGGCGTCAAAGCTACACGGTTTTCATCGGATTTAATCTCCGTCGGTAAACCGATCTTCACGACATAGTCCCTTCTTCCCCAATTCTCAGTTCCTTGGCGATAATCCTGGGACATTCATGCCAGGATCAGCATCATTCTAACACACCAAAATTCGACGACACAGACACCGAGCTATTTTTCATGCTCTTGCCTTATGCGCTTGTAGCGGATAGGCAGATAGGCCATGAAAAATGCCAAGGATGCGCCGATGCTGATTTCCAAGGCAATGAGTTCATGAGGTGCTAAAGGTGCCGTGGCAATAACCCCTAGAATCAAGATCAGTGCCAGAATAGAAGTATAGGGATATCCTTTCAAACGGAATGCCAAATCTTTTCCTCGCCGAAGAAGGATTTTGCGATAAAAAATTTGGGTGACAATAATCAAACCCCAAATGAACAAGGCCTGAAATCCCGTCGCCGTTACCAAATAAAGATAAGCAGTTTTAGGCAGAAAATAGGCCAAGCCACTGATTAACACAAACAAAATTCCGGTGATGAGATTGGCCATGCGAGGCAATCCGGAAGATTCTTTGGCTACTGCCTTGGGTGCCGCTTGAATGCGGCCTAAAGTCGCCAGGACGCGGTCCGTGGCAAATAACCCGGCATTCATGGCGCTGAGTACAGCGAGTAAGATGGTGATATTGAAGACATTTGCCATCCATTTCCCAGGCAAAACCTGCAAAGCTACAGTAAAAGGACTTTGGTGGGTAGGCACTACATGCCAAATTAAAAGGGAGGTTAAAGCCAGAGAAGCTCCCACATACAAGACATAGATCGCAATAATGGTATTGCGAATCGTTTTCGCTATGGTCGCCTCGACATGCTTTGCGTTAGGAGCCGCTAAGCCTAAAACTCCGGTACCCGACATGGAGAATAAAACCAGAACCATGGCTGCCAAAATCCCTTTGAAGCCGTGAGGAAAAAATCCGGGCAAGGCATACCAACCTCGGATGCCGACATAATGGCTTGTGGGCAATATATGGGCCAACACCGCCACTGCGACGAGAATAAAGAGTGCCGTCGCCGCAATTTTGGTTCCCGACATCCAGGCCTCGACGGTGCTAAACCCGCGAACACTCAGAAAATTGATTCCTACCACGATAAGAGCATAACCCACACTGAAGACAAAAACGGGAACATGAGGAAACCACAGTCGAGTAAAGATTGCTCCCGCTGTGGCTTCGGCGGATATATTGAGGATGCTGGAAAACCAGAAAATCCATCCGCCTACGAACGCTGCACCCGGCCCGAGAGCGTGATGCGCGAAGGCTAAAAAGGATCCCCGCTCCCGATCAGCTGCCGCCATCTCCGCTAAGGCTGCCATTTCCAGTGCCATAATACTGACCCCGATCAAAAATGATACACTGATAGCAGGCCCGGCCAAGCGAATAGCTTGACCAACGGCTAAAAACAGCCCGGATCCCATGATTCCGCCCACGGTCATTAAGCTAAGCCGTGTGGAATCAATATTTCGGGGCACCTTGGCTTTTTCTCCCGACCCGTATTTGTGGGACACCAACTGCGATTGCGTAGGTTGTTTGGCTTGGTTTGATGTTTGGGTTTTATTCATAATACACTTATCCTGTCCGCTGTATGGGATCATTATTCCGAATGGACTGTGGAATTTTATCGCCGAATCGAGAGAATCTATAACAGAAATTCTGAATTTCATGGTACACTATAACTAGATTTTTAAACCTGAATCATTGTCATCATTCAGGTTCGAAGGAGGGGTTGCGATGATTACAGCAGGGGATCTTCTGGTTATCGCAGTGGTGGGAATCGCGTTTATCGGTGCAATTGCCGTACTGGCTCCTATGCTTTACCACGATTACAACCGGGAATAATGGCTACGACCTTATACCATCCTCCCACGCCTTAATTAGCGTGCCGAGGATGTTCTATTTGCGCAAAAAATGGGGTTAAAACCGGTACCCCGGGGTTAGCGGCATGTCCCAGGTAGGGAAGATGCCAACTATCCTCGATGGTTTTCAATACACTGTAATGATCGGCCCAAAGATTCGTACGGATGGCATGAGGCTTGCGCCCATAGAGCACGATTAAGGGAACAGATCCTCCACCCAAGGCAATGTGAAAGAGTGGTATCGCTGGAGATCCGGGACCGGGTTTGAAATAATTTCCTAAACCCGAAGCCGACAGGAAGTGAGTCGGATCATTGGTTTCATCCCAAGTCAAAAAAAGCACGGAATGAGATGTCCAAGCTTGAGAATTGAGAATCTGAGGAATCAGTTTATGTAAGAAGTCATTTCCTCGGCTCACCAACAATGAAGGATTATTCACCGGACAGGCGGCTCCTTTGCCCACCGATTGTCCATGCATGTCATTACATAAATTAGGAGTAATCCAAGTAAATTGGGCCATATGACCCGACGCCAGTTCTCCCTGAAATTGCATGAGATTCACGGTATGTGCCCGGCGAACCCGATTTAACACAGGAAACAAGGCAAACGGATTGTGCTTCTTAGCGTAAAGCGCAACATGAGGGGCAACGATAGGTGCCGCATTATGGGCAAGGTTATCGGGATACCAATTTCCCCCAAATCCGGATGACGGAATACTTTGCATGACAATCTGCCATGACAAACGGCGACGATTGAGTTCTCCCGCCAATGTCATTTGTTTAAACACTTGCAGTGGGCTGTCACTATGGCTTCCCATCGTTCTTCCCGACAGTGCCGCTACATAATTGGGCAAGCTGGGATGAGTCACGCCGTAATAATTGGTATCATATCCCCCCGTACGCATGAGTTGTTGAATATAGCTTGCCTGGGGGTTATCGGCTAATGCTCGGTTCCCATGATTCTCCATCATGATAATGACCACGTGTGTGAAGTCGGGAAGAGGGGGACGTTGCGGCTGGGTTTTTGGTTTTTGAAATTGCGGGCCGAGCACGACTTTTACAACAATTAACAGCAACACCACCACTGCTGCCAATGCCACAACCAACCGCCCAAGCCAACCGGTACCATGGCTCCAATTCATCCTAATGGGCACATATCTAAGGTTTTCACGTGCGAGATACGACTCTTTCTCCCTCGGGTTGATCTACTACGCGGATATAGCGGGAAAACAGGAAACGAGCCTCCGCGGCCGTGACAAAAATATCGCAGCCCGCTAATAGAACACGCAATTGTTCAGCATTTAATGGCTCACCTGCCCGCATGACTTTTTCTACAAGGTTCACCATAACACCTCCAGCATTCGTATCCCTCAGTACACTATTCGATCTTCCTATCCCTCAATCCGGGTATTATGCCCTGAAATTTCCGATTTAAACGACATGCGCGGATACCCACGCCAAAAACCCCCACGCGATAATAAACGCCACACCGCCAAAGGGCGTAAGCATTCCCCACCTTTTATGCCCCGATGTGGACAAAAGATAAAGACTGCCCGAAAACAAAACAATACCGGTAAAGAAGAGCCATCCGGCCCAGTCCAGCAACACGGTGGATGACGTCATGTGAAGAACTAATCCTGTCACGATAAGTCCTATGGCATGATACATTTGATATTGAACTCCTGTTTGGTAATTGGCCAAACGCGCCTCATCAATCCGAGATCTCAAAGCGTGAGCTCCAAAGGCTCCCAGACCCACGCTTAAAAGAGCCATAATGCATCCCAGCACGAGAAAAACCGCAGCCATCCGTCGCCTCCTTACGGCTTTTGCTAAGTTTTACCTTGCCACCTAAAACTGTAACAACGTCCCTCCGCACCCTCAAGATTTTTTCCTTTTGGCAACGGATGAAAAAAATTGACCGAGTCTTGATCCTCGCTTCCCTTGCTTGTTTTGGCAGAACAAACACAGGGACCAGGGAACCCAGACGAAAACCGTCTGGTGTGCCTCTTTGGTGAGATTACGCGATTTTACCACATCTTTTTTACCACATCTTTATGGAAAAATAACGTAATCTTTAGTACTTTTATTTCAAAAAACGGACCAGTTCTATTCAATATAATACACCGACAGGAGTAAATTACCTGCTGTTAGACAATCCGTCAAGAACGGCGCATAATCTGTAGGTATAAAGGAGGAGCAAATGATGTGCACAACGTGGTCAAAATCCCTCATGGTGCTGGGGGTCACGACGAGCCTTCTAAATCATTGGCTTATACTCATTGCGCTTTATCCGCTTGCGGCGAATATTTTGTCTCGCTTTTTGCACCGTGACCTCTGGCCGGCGAAAACGACATGTGCCATAGGCTCTTATTCACGCGCAAACACACACGAACAGAAGATGGAGAGTACAAAATAATGTCCTTGAAATCAGCGAAATGGTTGGCCAGCGAAAATTCCGATCGGGTGGTTATAGTCGATTGTCGCTACGATTTGATTGATCCTGCTCGGGCCAGGACGGACTATTCGCAAGCCCATATCCCTGGAGCCCATTTTGCCGACTTAGAAGCGGATCTCTGCTCTCCCAAAGGCGTTCATGGGGGGCGGCATCCTCTTCCGTCGGCTCGACAATTTGCCGAATTGCTGTCTCGCTGTGGGTGGACTCAAGACAAAATCTTGATAGCTTACGATAGTGAAGGATCCGGTGCCGCGCATTTTTGGTGGTTGTGCCGGTATTTCGGCATTGACGAGGTGGGGGTATTGCAGGGCGGGTTTCAGAAATGGCTCAATTCCGGGTTTCCCGTCAGCACCGAAAATCCCAAGCTGACTCCTTCATCCGTGCCTGAACTCATACCTAATCCTGCTCTTGCTGTCACAAGAGATTTCGTGCTCGAACATTTGGGAACCCTTCCATTAATAGATTCCCGGTCCCATGAAAGGTATATGGGATTTCATGAACCCATTGACAAGATCGCGGGCCGAATTCCCGGCGCCTATCATTTTGATTACAAAGAGGTCTATAATTTACCTGGAGAATATCATCCGACCAAGGTTTTGGAGCATCGCTTTGGGGAAATAATCTCCCGAGGTGAATCGCCCATCGTTTACTGCGGTTCAGGCGTTTCGGCCTGTGCTAATGTTTTAGCTTTATCACTGATTGGCATTCCGGTTTTGTTGTATGCCGGCAGCTTCAGTGACTGGATTAGTTTCACGGACTCACCAATTGAACGGGGTGAAGCACATGGAATTTGACGACAACCAACGCGTCTACGTTGTGCACCATGACGCTTCAGATGATTCGGAAAGCCAACCGTCCTTGACTAAGGCCAAGGTTCGCAAGCCCAGGCGCAAACGCTCCTGGACTAATGCCATTATCTCGTTTCTGGGGATTTTATATAAGGCGAAAATTTTCTTGGTATTTGGCACTCTGGTCATATCAATGGTGATTTATGGGCTGACCTTTGGCTGGGCTTTTGGCATAGGTCTCGCGCTGATTATCGCCGTTCATGAAAGTGGACATGTTTTGGCGAACAGAAAAAAACACCTTGATGCGTCCTGGCCTCTGTTTATTCCCTTCCTGGGAGCTCTTATCAATCTGCGCCAGATGCCCAGAAACGCTGACGACGAGGCCTTTATCGGCATTGCGGGACCCATTTTCGGATTAGGGGCGACATTAATCTCTCTGGGTCTGTATCTATTCACCCATATCCTTGTCTTTCGCTGGTTGGCGTTGTTTGGCTTTTTCATGCATGTCTTTAACTTGATGCCAATCGTGCCATTGGATGGCGGGCGTACCGTATCTTTTTTGGGATGGAAAGCATGGGTCATGGGGCTGATTGGATTATTGGTTTTGTTGTTTTATAATCCGATCAGCGGTCAAATCCGCCCCGATCCACTCACCATTGTGATTCTTGTTTTCATCCTCTGGAACTTCATCGGTCGTGTTAAACATTCCCCCGGACAAAATTACAATGCCATTCCGTTATCGCATAAATGGGGATATACGGCCCTGTGGGCAGGCTTGATGATCTTATCTATTGGCGGATACTTAATAACAGGTTCCCATGCTACCTTAATTTATTAGTTTGTCAACCTCAACCTGAGGGAGAGAGCTTTGTATACGTCGGTGACCAGCTTTAGCCGTTCGGAGGCTTTCGCTTTTGTCCCGTGGGTGTCAATTTCCTATCGATCATGATCCCCATTGTGTTCACTTGACCAAGGGCCTCAATCCTTTCCCATGCAGCACGTCGCGTAACCCGGCTCACAAAAACTAACCTCTAACCTTACGGCGCATCTTGGTAAAAGGGAGAGGCATGACGGGGATTTACGCATTCACGATATTTATCCACCATCATTTTTAAATCCTCCCAGGCTTTAACTTTCCAGGTCGGATTGCGCAATAGTGCCGCCGGATGATAAGTGGCCAAAAAAAACACGCCTCCCCGCTCATGCCATCGACCTCTCGCCGCACTTAAAGAAGAAATTCCCAACAGAGTCTCGACCGCGGTTGCCCCTAGCAACACTACTATCCGTGGGGAGAGATAACGAAGCTGAGTCTTTAAGTGGGGCCAACAAGTACGCCTTTCATCCTGAGTCGGTGTTCGGTTTAAAGGAGGACGGCACTTTACCACGTTTAGGATATAGACCCCATGAAACCGATCAAATCCTGCCGCATAAAGCATTTTGTCCAGTAACCGTCCGGCCGGTCCCACAAAAGGCCGAAGAAGTCGGTCTTCTTCCTGTCCCGGTCCCTCTCCGATGAAAACCAAGGGCGGATTATGACTGTCGCCTTCGCCAAACACCACCCCATTGGCATCTTGACGCAAAGAGCAGCGCCGGCACGACAAAATGTCCTCGCGCAACCGGCGAAACTCTTCGTTCTCCGAAAATTGTTCAGACACGCCCCTTCACCTGCCTTCCTCGGATCACCCATGGCCCCAGCCACTCCAAATTGAGTGACGCTAATAAGTACCCCCCGAAGGCATCCCAAATCCAGTGCCCGCCCGTAGCCACAACACATATTCCGGCCAGCACAGCTATAAGCAGCCGAATTTTAGATGAAAAGAAAAGACCATATGCATAGGTTATTCGAAAGACATGACCGCTGGGAAAGCTCCCTGTGAACAAATCCGAAGAAGAGACGGCCGTGTTAAATGGTCCGCTATGGATGTTCCGAATCCATCCTAAAACCGTGGAGGGTTCGATATTGGTTAAGATAATCAGCCGTTTCCAGTCTCCTCCAGGGGGCACGTTCGGGGGAAAGGGCGTTGCCACGAAATGTTTTATCACGACCTCGACCGCACTGCCCAAAACAAACAGGCCAAAAGCACGCCAACAAGCCGACTGTTTGCCAAAACGGCCGCTGGCCACATAGACTACGATCAAGGTAGTCAGAGGAACCCCGCCGGCAATCCATATCAACTGTAATACAGGATATTGTCGGCCCCAGACTTCGAGAAAACGGCTCGACATGACGTCCAGAGTATGTACGGGAATAGTGGGGGCCAACACCGTTGCCGCAAGAAATCCCATTAGCCAGATAATCCATCTTTTTCGCATTATATTTATCATTGAAGCATGCTTTAGAGTTGTTGTCATCTGCTTGGCTGCGAACCTTTATTCGTATCGAAACAAATGATTAATTCCAAGTCTCGGCGACACACAGCGACAGAATTTTGGAGAGAATGCGGCTGTCGCTAACATGTTCTCACAGCCGGGTACAAATTCCATCCAATCATAATTTCCGTTCATTGGTAATTAGCCTGGAAGCCGGTGACAGACAGACCCTTACGAAGAATCCTATTCCAAGATTTTGACGACTCTTTGGCTCCCACCCTTTCTCCGTAATCATTGACGCGATCTCACTTCCTTCCTCCACTTTCCCTCTGAGCCGGCAGATTAATTACCCCCCTCTTCATTATGGGTTTTTGTCGGCGTAAAATGAAAATACCAAGCGATTCTATATCCGAGACACAGAGCTGCCTTGGTCAGTCATTAGCCAACAGCCCGCACATAGGTTGATGGGTTGAAACCCAAGCGGAATCGAAAAATACTTAGGAGGCTTGTATGGAGGACATTTTGGGATTAAGAACTCATGACAAATCCACTGACCCTGCCACAAAAGTCCAAGGCACGCCAATCGCCGTCATCACCGGAGGCACCCGTGGCATTGGACTGTCAATAGCAAGAAAACTTGCTCAGGACGGCTATGCACTGGCCTTGATTTATCAGCGGCATCACGATTTAGCCCGACAAGCTCGTGACATTTTGCGCCGGACAACTCCCGTGGAAATTTTTCAGGCCGATGTCCGTAAGTGGGACACCTTAAAGGACATCATCACCTCGATTCATGAAGAGTGGGGGCCGATTGCCTTGGCTGTACATAATGCAGCGTCTGGGGTGGCTCGCCCTCTGTTGGACACCACATTGCGGCATTTTGATTTTACACTGGAAGTCAACGCAGGTGGCCTGATTGGGCTGGCGCAGGCCGTTGTCCCGAAAATGACAAAACCGGGTCACATTATTGCGATCAGTAGTTTAGGAGCGAGGGTTTCTTATCCCGATTACGGACTGGTAGGGGCCTCCAAAGCCGCACTGGAGGCTATCGTCCGTCAACTCGCAAGGGAATTGGGAGCTCAAGGAATTACTGTCAATGCCATTGCTCCGGGACCGATACCTTCTCCCACCTTGTCTCATTTCGATCAAGGGCAATCCTGGGTCCAGGATTTTGTTGAAAAAGTCCCCATGCATCAATCTTTGAGCGAAAACGACGTAGCTGAGGCATTGTGCTGTCTCATCCGGCAAAATATGATAAACGGCCAGGTCATGACTATAGATGGCGGATTTCTCACAATGGCTTAATGTCAGCCGAACTGGCCACCACCACAAGACCCGGGGATGCTCTAACCAGTCGCGAAACGCTGTGCCCCGGCCCTCCATCAATAATGTTCGCATGAAGATAGCTCAGCGTATTGTGAACACGAGGCCATGATACAGGCTCCACCGTTTGCCTAATCAAGCGGAGTCGTATCGTCTCCGCATCTCTTGTTACGAATCCATCGATTCCGCTCACCCAGGGAAGGCTCGGCACAGCCCAGAACAACTTTTGGAGCGCAGCACTCAAACAGGGAATAACCTTATCCATCAAGATGCAGTGCGAGGGAATACCGGAGGGAACCGGGGCCGTGCGTGCCCCCAAGTGTTGCACTTCCGTCTGAATCCTTCGCAGATCCGCCTCAGTGCCGGAGAGTAAATGAACTCGCTCGCTATAAGTCACCGATACATAAACACCTTTGTGCCGGGAATTCATTAACAACCGGGTTAAGCTATCCATATTGAGTCCCAATACCGCCATCATCGTTCCTTCTCGCGCGTATTCTTGCATACATTGAGCGCGAGCCAAAACGGCCTGATATCCTTGATCACGGCTTAAAGCCCCCGTTACCATAGCGGCCGCGAATTCTCCCAGACTGATTCCTGCGGCGGCGACTAGCTCATAATCCAGATCTTTTAGGCAGTCGAAGGTGCTTATGTGGTGGGCGGTCAAAGCTAGTTGCCGTTCAATCTGCGATGAATTTTCATTAAGCCCGGAGGGTAAAGGAATCTGTTGTCCGCACAACTCCGAGATGAGGGACAAATTTCGTTTAAACAACGGATGATGATCGAGGCGGGCATCGAGGCGGCGATCACCTTGCCCTGCAAAGACAATAATTCCTGTCCTGGGCCGAATAGGTTTAAGTCGTCTCATTGCTCAGACCATCTTCCCAGTGCAATCGTTGCATTCTGACCACCCAGTCCGAAAGAATTCGACAGTGCTACCTTTATTGATGCCGTCCGGGGAGATTTCACGATATCCAAAGGACAATCCGGGTCAATTTGTTCACAACCCACTGTCGCCGGAATGACCTGGTGAGCCAAGACCTTCACACCGACAACCGCTTCTATGGCCCCGGCAGCGCCCAACAAGTGCCCCAAGCTTCCTTTGACGGATGACACGGCACATTTCGTGCCAACAACCTGAGCAATGGACGTCCACTCCGACCGATCACCGACCAAGGTTGCAGTACCATGAGCATTAACATAGTCGACTGCTTCCGGCGAAAGGTTGGCATCATGAAGAGTCTGTTCCATCGCCCACTTTTGACCATGGCCATCGACCGCAGGGGCAGCAGGATGCTCGCCATCCCCTGCCGATCCGTAACCCAGTACCCGCGCCAAAGGTGTTGCCCCTCGCTTTACAGCAACGTCCTCCCGTTCCAGAATCAATATGGCCGCACCTTCACCCATAACCATTCCGGAACGATCCACATCAAATGGTCGACACGCCAATTCTGGGTCCGAAACAGTGGATAACGCTCGTGTCTGCATGAGACCCGTAACCATTTCCGGAATAAACAGTGCCTCCGCTCCTCCTGCCATGACCACATCCGCTCTTCCCATCCGGATCATATCTGCGGCCACCCCAATGGCGTCTGTTCCGGCCGCACATGCAGTGGAAACGGTCAGGTTCATACCATGCAAGGAAAATTCCATGGCTATTCGCGCGGCCGCCATATTGGGAATAAAGGCGGGAACAAAAAATGGGGACAGTCTTCCCCCATTTTCATAGGTTAAAGTACCGGACCGAAAGGTGCCAAGACCGCCGACCGCAT
>JAKACM010000054.1 GCA_021821465.1 Bacillota bacterium | reverse complement strand
GGAAGCATATGGATCATATAAGACAAAAATCCGAGATGAAAATAGTCTGCGGAAACAATATTCACCAGATTCGAAATCACGAGCGGCAAAGAGGTGGTGTCCGCCACGAACCCGCTGGTCATGATCAATGCCAGGGTGGCTTTAGGCGACAATTTTAAGATTCGGGTTTGTTCATAAACTAAAGGAGTCAGAATCAAGGCCGCTCCGTCATTAGCAAAAAACATGGCCACGACGGCTCCAAGCACTCCGATCCATAAAAACATCTTATAGCCATTATCTTTGGCCAAACGGCTCATGCCTAAAGCCGCCCACTCGAAAAATCCAATGCGGTCCAGAACCATCGAAATCAGAATCAAAGCTACAAAGGTTAACGTAGCATCCCAGACAATGCCCACGACTTCCGCAACATTGGCCAGTGTCACCAATCCCAGGCCCAGAGCAATGATTGCCCCTCCCGCCGCACTCCATCCGATCGATAGCCCTTTTGGCTGCACAATGACTAAAACCAATACCACAATAAATAAGACAATGGCCAGCAATCGACTGCACCCCTTTTATCATTTAGATACTTTTAAGTGGGCTGTATTCTCACTATTCGCCGGGCAGAGAACACTCGGCAACCGTCGTCTTGGCGTGTTGCACCAGGGGATCCGAGGTGAGCATATCGTCAATCATTTGGCTCAAAGACGGCAACTGATCCCACCTGTCGTGATCCAGAGAATAATAAACCCATTGTCCCTGCCTTCTTTCAAGAATTAAGCGGGACTCTTTGAGACGCGCAATATGACGAGAAATAGCGGGTTGCGAAATCTCAAAGATGGCGACCAATTCACAATTGCAATGTTCGCGCTGGGATAATAGGGCCAAGATACGCAGTCGGGTGGGATCACCCAAAGTTTTAAACAACCAACTCGCTTCCTGAGTCGTTATGGTCGGCACCTTCTTTTCGATCATTTGCTTATAATAATATCATTATCTATTTATTATTCAAATCTCCTCTTCCTCTCCCCGAACCCTAAGGCTCTTCCGCTACACAAGTTTTGCTGCCGCCTGACAAAAATTGGTGGGTATGGTGCCAATCCAAAGGCAGAATGATTAGAAATGCGTTACGAATGATCCAATCTTAGCGACGCACCTTTCAACCACTCGTCGGCTGCCATCTGGATAACATCCCAGGGGCTGCCTAAGGGTGGAGTGTAACTCAAATCCACATGCAACAAGTTCTCTACGGTCATGCGGTTATACAAAGCCATGGCCAAAACATCCACTCTTTTGGCCACGGCGCCGTCCAGATGCCCTAAAAGACTGGCCCCCAAGAGTTGTCCTGTTTTTTTGTCCCCGGTAATGCGTATCGTA
The DNA here is from genome assembly GCA_021821465.1 of Bacillota bacterium. Classification (GTDB taxonomy): domain Bacteria; phylum Bacillota; class Sulfobacillia; order Sulfobacillales; family Sulfobacillaceae; genus Sulfobacillus. The sequence goes on along the minus strand of JAKACM010000054.1, from coordinate 29,908 downwards.
ATTTCTTTAGCGCCGGGGTAATACACTTTATGATCCCATCCGGTAATCTCGATGCTAAAGGGATCGTAGCCGTTAGCTTTCGCTTCTTCTTCGCGAATTCCGGTACGGGCCACAACCCAATCAAAAACCTTCACGACTTGCGTTCCCAAAGAGCCTTCAAATTTCATGTGACCGCCGGCGGCATTTTCTCCGGCAATCCGCCCTTGTTTATGCGCCGTGGTTCCCAAAGGAAGGTAGGTCGCGGTATCTAACAATCGGTGGTAGGTTTCCGCGCAATCTCCTGCCGCAAAAATGTCTTCGTGATTCGTAGCCATAAATCGATCGACTGCGATAGCTTTTCCCTTTCCCAAAGCGATTCCCGCATTCACAGCGAGTTCACTCACGGGTCTTACTCCCACCACGGCCAGAACCATGTCCACTGTCCGCTGAAAGTTCTTGTCACCATGCACAAGCAGTCCGGCGGCAGTCCTCTCAATTGCTTGCACACGCACACCGGTATGAATGTTGACATTTTTGACTTCGAGATAGGCGCGCAATTTATGCGCCAAGTTCGCATCGATCGTGGGCAAAATCGCAGGCAACTGCTCGACCATGCTCACATCCATGCCGTGATGGCGCAAAGATTCGGCCATTTCCAGTCCGATGTATCCGGCACCGATAATCAAGGCCCTCGAAGGATGATAAGTATCCATAAACTCTTTGACTCGAAAACTGTCCTCCATGGTATGAAGAGTAAAGACGTGGGGAAGATCCAAACCCACAATGCCGGGCCGGACACTCTCAGAGCCTGTGGCTATCACCAGTCTGTCATACACCCATTCTTTCTCCATAGCATTCTCTTGTCGTCCAATGACTCGGTGCCGGTCCGCATCGATTTTCACGGCTTTCGTGTTCAGATGCACATCAATGCCGCTGGCCTGGATTTCGGCCAGCGAACGGTGGGCTAAATGACGCCAGTCCGATACTTCTCCACTCAAATAGAAGGGCAATCCGCAAATACTGAAGTTGGGAAAAGCATCCGCTACCAGCATACAAACCTTTAGCTGCGGATCCTTTTCCTTTGCCCGTAATGCCGCCATAATTCCCGCATCACTGCCTCCAATGACCACAAGACTTGACATGCTAACCCTCTTTTCACGAGATATTTCCTAAAAGAACACAATTCCCCGGTTCTCTTCTTTACCCGAGCCTGGGTGATCTGTCATAGCGTTTTCGATCAAAATCGTTAGTAAGTATAGAAGAGAGGGATTAACATCGTATGATCGTTTGGTTAAGACTCTATTAATCCGTTTGTTCGGCTGCCCACCTATGACACAGTGAGCCGACCTCGTGCCCGGGTCGGCTCCTGATGCAAAGGATGGTGCCATTTTCCGTCACAGAAAGTGTTCTAAAAAAGTGATCGACTTAAGACAGATTGTTCGCCAAGGCCATAGCTAGGGGTGATCCCCATCCCGTCACGGCATTCCATCCCGGTGTGCATTGGTAACCGATAACCCCGTCATAGGAATTGTTGCCCACGGTAATAGCTCGGAAATTTTTCTGATCAAGTGCGTAAATCTGCGGATTCGCATACCCTTGGGTGGGCTTGCCTTGCTTTGCCCGCATCTGGTTAATCAATGCCATCAAGGCGGCCCAAATGGGAGAGGCGACAGAAGTTCCGCCAACAACCGTCCATGCCCCCTGAAAGAAAATCGCATAACCCGTATCGGGATCGGCATTGAGAGCGACATCGGGAACCCCCCGTCCCGGACGATATCCCGGTTTTACCGGCAAGGTTATCGCTTCTTGATAACTCGGTACCGAAAAGACTTGACTAATCCCCCCGCCGGACGCTCCGTTATGATTGGTATCCGTCCAGCCCGTTTCGATGGCAATCTGTCCTTGGGTGTCAAGAACCAAATGCGTTCCACCTGCCGCAACCATATGGGGACAGTTAGCGGGAGCATCCACACGGCAGATCTTTTTCCCGGGTCCATGCAAGCCATAGGCCCCTTCATCGCCCGATGCCACAAATACGGTAATACCCACGGCCGCCGCATTTTTAGCCACGGAGTCCCATGCCTGCATAGTCGATACCGGAAAACGAGTTTCTCCGTCTCCATAGCTAATCGACAGCACATCGGGCTTGTTCACTGTATCCTGATAAGCGTATTGAAGAGCATGAAGGACCGACAACGCAAAAGAGGTGTCTGAAGTGCCCGCACTGGATTCGTAGACCACCACTTTAGCCCCGGGAGCCATGGCAGCCGTCCACTCCACGTCTAAGGTGGCTTCCATATCATAGCCGTGCACCCCATTGTCATTGGGAGTGCCGTCTACCGACACGAATAACAAGGAGGGAGTTGGAATCCCAAAGTTGTTCCAAAACTGCGTGACATCCGTTTGGCTGTAGCCATTAGAAAATTCCAACAACCCAATGGTCGTTCCCGATCCGTCCCACTGCGCAGGAAAATCGTAAGCGGTCTTTATATTTTGGGGAAAAAACCCCTGCCCATTATTCGCCAATTGTTCGGAACGGCTAGGGAACCGAAAGCGGGGATAAAGGCGGGAGACGTTTTCCAAGCCCACAAATCCCACAATATTTTCCGCCAGCCAATCGGGCACTTTAGGTTCTGTCAACAGCATGAAAAACACATCTTTTTCGCCCCAGACAATTCCCAAAGTGTCTTCAATTTGCTGCATGGTGCCTTTCAGTTTCAGAAGACAATCCTCATGGCCCAGTGACTCGACGCCGTGACGAGTCAACCATTTTTCCGCACGGGTGATGAAATCACGATCCGGACTAAAAGTTTGACGGAATTCTTCGTGACTCAAAACTTTTTCCCGCTTAAGAAGCCTTTTTTCCAGTTCATCTTTTTGGCGAGGCTGAAATACACACGTCCAGCGGATAATCAGGCTTTTGTCCTTTGGCGGACCATAACCCGCCACCGGTTCCTCGGGCAAAAGATGGCCCGTGATGCTCACAAGTTTTTCGTTCACTTCTATTCCCCCCTCTTGCAAACCCTTTCCCCTTATCCTTCAACAATTCCCCAAGGATTCAGTCTATGCTGTGTTTGCACCATACAGGAAGGACACAAGACCGCCACGGAAATTTGTCCCCGGGAATCAGGCGGCAAAGCATTGGACAGTCCTTCCAGCACTTCACCATGAGGAACCATCTGATGACACTGTCCGCAGCGTCTCAACGTCATATACCACGGTTCTTGAGAGTGTGTCCAAGAATCTCTAATGTCGTCAAGTTCGACGACCACGCTATCTCTCATCCTATTTTCTTTAATCCGGCGGACTATGGCCTCACGGCCCATGCGCTCGATAATGGCTATGTCGGATGAAAACGGATCACGCCGGCTCAATTCCAGCCACAAAGATCCGGGAATAATAACCGATACCATTTTTGTGCCGTCTCCTAAGGGTACAGAAAATATACTCCATGATCCGTCCGGGGTCATCCCGATAACGTGCAAAAGCTCGGCCTGTTCTCCGGCCATCATCCACCTCCTGGTTGCCCACATCATGTTATTTCAACCATCGGTATGCTATGGTTCATCGGCCGTTATGTTTCTGCCAATGGAATAGACGGCGACGAGATTACACCAGTGATACCGGACGCAATAAGCGTGTTTGCGCGCCGCACTCTACTATACATCAGAATTTTCTAACACCAGAAGTGTCTCTTAAACAACATCTTTGCGTGATCCCAAATTAAGGATATGTTATCACTATCCGCTACGCAATCCAAGGCCGCCGGGGCCAAGTGATTCGTGTGCCGATTCGAAAAGACTTTAGGATAAAGGTCCAAGAAAGCCCGACACAAGAAAATATGGTCGGTTCCGGCAAGCCCATACGTCAACGTTTGTCCCTCAGAACAAACTTCAGCCGACCATGAAGAGCCGGCCCTTGTTCTTGAAATATGACAACTTGTATAGTGTGTATCCGGATCATTTTCATCTCGGAAAGAGATCGCCACATGTTAATCGAGGGCGTGAATTGATGCGGTCCCAGGGGATTTCGGGATAAGGGCGAGTGCCTCTCTGCCTAGACTCTGGCCCAATTTCTTAGAACCAAGCCGCAACATCTTCCACAGCCGGATTCTTTCCATCATAAAGACGCGATATCCATTCAGATCTCAAAGATGTGTAAGGCATTTAGCGCCTGTCCGTCGCGGATACCATCAAAAAATCAGCGATTGTCTCACCTTTTCGGCCAAATTTCGCTTGTCGAAAGACTCTTTCATCCATTATGCAAAAGCCCCGGCGCCCTTTTATCGGTAACCAGGATGAAAGGCCCCAGTGACTCACTTGCACCGCCATGTACTGTCAGCTTCAGATGGTTAGGCTTTGATTTCTTACGGCACACTTGCCAATGCCCCAGACGCCTTGGCGTCCTCCTGTAGCCCCCGGCCGACACTCTGCTCTTCAAATCCCGGGGCTCTCTCATTCTTGCCCATGGAACTATAGGAGTATCTGCCAGAACAGAGGACCGGGGACAATTATCCATGGATTTAATGCGCGCCTTTTTGCTGGATCACTGCCGGAATGGTCTTCAAAAGAATTTTAAAGTCTAAAAATAGGGACCAGGAATCTATGTACTCCATATCAAGTTGCATCCACCGCTCAAAGTCAATGTCATTGCGTCCGGAAATCTGCCATAAACAGGTAATGCCCGGACGAACCGACAACCTTTTACGATATATTTCGCCATAATCCTGGACTTCGGAAGGTAAAGCCGGCCTTGGTCCCACGAGGCTCATGTGCCCCATGACAACATTAATCAGTTGGGGCAGTTCGTCAAGACTGGTGCGCCGCAGAAATTTTCCCAAACGTGTCGTGCGCGGATCGTCGGGAATTTTGAACACGGGGCCACTCATCACATTCAAGTGCGCCAATTCGGCTTTCAAGCTTTCGGCATTAGGAACCATGGTGCGAAACTTGTAGCAGGGAAAGATCCGCCCATTGAGGCCCACCCGGTCTTGAACAAAAAACACAGGGCCCTCCGGACTGTCGAGTTTAATCAACAGGGCAATCAACGCCATTAAGGGCAAGGTGATCACCAAGCTCGCCAAGGCAAGGGTCATATCCATCACGCGCTTGATCCCTTGCCGGGCGAATTGCGGTCCCCGGCTGGAGTTCACAACCAAAACCGAATTCCCGTAGAAATCATAAAGCACTGACTTATAGGCCAGTGCTCCGACCTCATCCAACACCAAACGCACTTCTTTGCCTTGCTGATGCGCCATGTGAATCGCATTCATCATGACGTCGTCAGCCATGGGCAGTGCTAATACCACAGTATCGATCACGGTCGTATGCAACAGCTGCCGCAATCTATTGATCGCTTGATGGCCGATGTCCACCGAACCTAGAGGAATCTCCAATCTGTAAACTACGTTCATCCCGGCGGAAGGAATTTGTTCCACAGTTCGGGAAAAAATCGTCACGCGTTTAGGGTAACCGATGATAATAAGGCGTTTCATATCCCTTTTTCCCAAGCGGATACGGTTAACGCTGATCTTGGTAAGAACGTGCACAATAAGTTGAAACACCATGGCAATAAGAGGAAGCAATACGAAGATCAGGCGGGAAAACCAGGTGGCTTTCACCAAGAAAATAAGCAATGCCAAAGCCAGAGTACTTTCCATATTCGCCAAAATCAGCATTCTCGCTTCGGCAGGCAATTGATTCCATCGTCTCGAATATCCCTTGAAATTGAATTTCAAAACAATCCAACTTAGAGCCAATAACACCGGAGAAAACGAAAAGTAAAATGTTATCAGTTCCACGGTGGCAACATGAGGATTAATCCATGTTAAGTACACATGCACCGCAATAAGATAAGCTAAATAAGCAACTCCCGTATCAATGAGGACCGCCAACTCATCCCACTTGTTGGTCCAGTGTTTAAACACCCTATCACCTCAGTTTCAGCCCAATTATATCAATCTTCGGGATAACATCAACGATTAAAATCAAACACCCAACTCTCACCCTCAGAATAAATCAAGGGTGAGAGCAGTTCCTCAAATTCTCATGCCTCTTGATTGCTGGTTTATTGCAATTGCAATTTGAACGGATTGGCTGCTGATTGACTGTTCGGCACCACCTCGATCCAAGTTTGTCCGGGTGCAAAGCGAGCCTGTTGCCCGTTGCTTAAGAAAAACTTGGTGGGCTGACCCGGCCCGGAATTGCGCCAAGTTCCTTGATAGGTTCGGTTTCCCAATATTAAAAGAGCTTTCCCTTGAGCATGTGTTTGAATTTGAATCCACCCTGTATTAGCCGGATCCGGCAAGTATGCTTCTTTCGTATATTGAATAACAATATTCGATGCCACGACCGGTTTATGACTGTTGAGCCCCATGACTTGCTGATATTGATTGTTGGGGCAGTTGGGACATGACACCCAGCGGGTCCAACCTCTTTGGGCCGTATCCCACCGCCATTGTTCCACCGTATTATGGGTATTCCAAGTCAATGTAATGGTACGGTATTGGGGTGGCGTACTGCCCGCTTTCGGCCCAAATTGCCACTCGGGAGCAATTCGAGGATTCCCCCAATTGCGTTTGGCCAAAGACGCGGCCTTGGGAATACTGACAAACAAGTTATGAGGAGGCTGGCGATATGCCACCCGATAAGCCAAACCGTAAGCATTCGCATCCACATCCAAATTATGAATATGATCGCGGTTAATGCTAACATACCCCGGGTTGGAGGCTCCCGCATGCACATACGCAGCATTGGGCCACCCGTGAACCCAGCTGACGAAATAAGGACGAGCCGATCGGACTGGGCCCACTTGCTGAGGTTCTTTTCCGTAAAACAAGAGCATAAATCGTGAATAATAGAAGAATTCGGTATACGCTTCGTAAACCACATTCGCCGACCGCAACCCATACTGCGGACGACCGTATTCGCTGTTCTCGACCATGACAGCCAATAACGGGCCATGAGATGAGGAAGGCAGACCGGTCAAGGGATTAAGATTTCCCGGTCGAGAGGATGAAGAAGGGTTCCTACGAGGAGAACTGTGGGAAGTATGATGGTGGCCGGCTTGGGACACAGAACTCGACGAGCCACACCCCGCCAAAAAAGCGGCGGTGGCCAGCACAAGGGAACCGAGATACACTTTGCGCATTGTCATAATCTCCTGTCTCTTTGAATAACATATTCACTTTGGTCGCGAAGGATTGCTTGACATAGATGATCCCCTTCGCGAAGATGGATGCCTAAAAGATATCTCATGTTACACTAAAAAGGAAATGGGTTGCGAATCAAATCGCAACTCCGCAAAAATCGCAAATCCGTGACCAACCAGGAGGAAGATTATGGATGACGTCATTATCATTGGGGCCGGTCCGGCCGGTTCCACGGCCGCCAGATTGCTAGCAGAAAAGGGGAAAAGTGTGCGCGTTTTGGAGAAATCCTCTTTTCCCCGCAAAAAACCCTGCGGTGGTGCCATCACTTCACGGGCTTTAGCCCTCTTACCCCCGTCATTTCACGATCAGGTCCTGTCGGCTCCCACATTTTGGACCTTTCGGGGACGAAAGGGATTTCGAACTATTCCCACTCCCCGTCCATTTTGCTATACCGTGGACCGAATGACCTTTGATGCTTGGTTAGCTTACCAGGCCCAGAAGTCCGGAGCCGAAATACACTTCGGCACAGCGGTACTGGCTTTTGCTTTTGACGGAGAGCAATACTTAGTGAAAACAGATCAGGGGTATTTCCAGAGCCGTTATCTGATGGGCGCCGACGGAGCCAAAGGAATCAGCGCCAAATACTTGGGACTCAATCGCCCTAAAAACGGTGCGGCCGTGGAAATCGAAGTCTCGTCGGCATTAAAGGCGGACGATATCAATCGCGTGGAAATCAATGTATCCGGCTACCCTTGGGGTTATGCCTGGGTTATTCCCCATGGATCCGTCGCAAATATCGGCGTGGGTTCCTTTAAGGCCGGAAAACTTCCTGCCTTAAAACCCCTTTTGCAAAATTATGTGAAAAAAACGGTAGCCAAGTGGTCTTCCCCGTCGCCGATTTTAGCTCATCCCTTGCCTTACCGCACTCATTTCAGCCCCCTCGCCATCCATCACGGCCTTCTCATCGGCGATGCCGCCGGCCTCATGGACGGATTTTCCGCAGAAGGTATTTATTCTGCCCTTTACAGCGCCTTTGCTGCGGTTGAGGTCGTTGATCGGGCCTTGGACAAGAATACGGACGTGGAGGATTACAACACCGTGATCCGTGAACGGTTGTGGGCCCAACTGAAACCGGCTTTAAAAATGTCGCGTCTGTTCTATCCTCTGGCCGGATTTTGGGCTGATTGGTTTTTGACTCATACAGATCTCCTTGAGGAATATTTGGCCCTGACCCAAGGAGATTCCAATTATGATCAACTCCTGGCTAAAACCGAGAATACTCTTTTAGCCCAATTGCGCTTGCGTCCCCTTACTCGCTAGGGGTTTGACTTGGCGACAAGACCATAATGTGATTTCCCCCCGGGCTACCCATTTCTTAGCGTCAACGCATTTATCTTAAGATTCTCGGTTCAAGAAATATTTCCAGGTAAGGTCCAATCCCTCAGCCAAAGACGTGATGGCCAAAAATCCCCAGCGCTCGGCCTCCCGGCTGGAGAGAACACTGTCATGGATGTCTCCCGGTCTCGTTGGGCCCCGGCGAAAGTCATCCGCATTCTTGTGAGACAGCCCGGCCAACATTGTCGCAAGCTCTCGCACCTGGGTGGCAGCTTCGGTACACACATTATAGACCCGAGCCGGTCCCGGATCGGTCAAACGGTGCAAGAAGGCCCGCGCCACGTCCCCCACATAGACAAAATCCCGGGTTTGAGACCCGTCACCGTGGATTTCGGGGAGGCGGTCTTGTGCAAACGCTTCACAAAACATGGCCACGACCCCGCCTTCCCCCTGAGTTCGTTGTCTGGGTCCATAAACATTGGCTAAGCGCAGCACAATCGCTTCAAGGCCATGCAGTTCGGCGAAATGAAACACATAGCGTTCGGCCGTAAATTTTGACCACCCGTAAAACGCCATCGGACTCACCATCAGCCCTTCCTTTAGCGGTAGGCGCCATTCACTGCCGTAGACTGCCGCCGAAGATGCCAGGCGAAATTGCTTAGCCCCTAAATTTTTTCCCGTGATAAGCATTTTCAATGTTCCTTCCAGGTTAAGGCGAAGATCTTTTAAAGGATCTTTCTCCCCGGCGGGCACACTGATCTGGGCCGCTAAGTGAATCACCGCATCAACCGGAGCAACTTTCCCCATCCAGTTTTCGGGATCTAAAATATCTCCATAGACGAACTCGGCACCGGGAGGGATGTTTTCTGGTATCCCTTGACTCAAATTATCGACTATGGTAACTTGATGACCCTGTTCTAAGGCTAAGGGAGCGATATGGGAGCCGATAAACCCCGCGCCTCCGGTAATTAACAAATGCATATTTTTCGAACTCCTTATCAAAAAATATTACCTTTTAGTCAGTTATTACTGAAAGTTTAGGATATCAAATTCGAGCCACACGCCGATACAATTTTTGATAGTGTTCCGCAATATTTTCCCAACTAAAATCCTCCGCCCTAGCTCGCCCCCTGGCCACCATTTTTTGCGCCAGCGCCGGTGTTTGAATAACACGGGTAATGATTTCGACCCATTCGTCCACATTGTTCGGGGAGACTAATAAACCCGAATCTCCGACGACTTCCGAAACTGCCGGAATATCACTGGCAATGACCGGAACCCCCATGGCCAAAGATTGAGCGGGAGGCAAACCGAATCCTTCATACATGGACGGGTAGACAAATACATCGGACGCCTGGTATAAGCCCACAACCTGGTTGCGAAGCAGGTAAGGAGTGAGAATGACGCGATCTGCCAGTCCCAGTTCGACCACCATTTTCATTGTCGGTTCGTGATTTAATGCCCCCACCAGTACCAATTCTCCGTCTCTCATACGAGAAAAAATTTTTTGGCAAGCTAACAATAGAGTACGGAGGTTCTTTCGGGGATCATAGCCGCCAACATATAACAGACGGGGACGTTTACTCAACCCGTAACTGGCCGTAAGACGCTCCATTTGTTCCACGGCAACAGGATGAAAATAATCGGGGTGAACCCCATTGGCAATGACTGTAACGTTTGGCACCAACTGCGGGAAAAAATCAGCGATGTCCCGGTAAGTCGATTGCGAAATGGCAACAATGTGGGTAGCATAGGGAAGATATTTGCGAATCTGGGAAAAGTACAAACGCTCCCGCCATCTTCCGTGATAGGCTTGTAAGCGGTAAGGGATTAAATCGTGGACTGTAACCACGGTAGGAACCGACAAACGCTTGGGAGGATGCATCATATAAGGAATATGAACCAAAGATACCCCTTTGAAACTGGAGAGAATCCCCACATTTTCCCACCACCATTTTTCCCAAGGAGAGCGTTTGTGCCTAAACTCCATCCCCAAACACGGGCGATTAGGCAAGATGGCTTGACCTTTTTGCCCAAGCCCCAACACTTGGATGCCCACCCGGTTAAGACCCCAAGCCAACCCTTCCGTATATTCTTCCGTGCCGGTACGGCATTGTTCCATGATCGAAATATCCATAGCAATCTTCATCTACTAGCGCGGGAATCTTCGGCCGTCATGCCGAAAAGACAAAGGCTCGGCTCCCGCTTCTCCTTCCGTCGATGCTATTATCATCTACGAATATCCAGAGCCTCTGCCCTTCTCTTGGGTACAGAAGGCGTGGAAGATCCCCAGGCAAGCCGCAGTTAGGGAGCTATACCAAAACTTTCGCCGGTCCCAGTGCCCTTTAATTTCCTTTCGGAGAATCTTCACCCCTCTTACATTGCATCTACCCCCATAGCCGCAATCTCTCAGATAAATGCTTGAATCGGTACTGGAGATCACCCTCACAGGCCGGTTGCCACATTCGTTCAATCCCATTTGCAGTTTATCCTCCCCCAAGCCTTGCGGCCCAAAGGATCCGATCTGATTCGAAGTCCTCATCACATACGTTCTGGGGTCCTTGCAAGACAAAGCGGCCCCGTGATTGGCCATGCCCCTAACACACGGGGTACCATTTCTCTTCGTTTACCTTCTTTCCCACAGGACATTAGCACCCGAAAATGGGGACCATACTCCGGGATCCTCATTGATCCGTGACTAGGCCCAAGCGCCACATCTTAATGTATCATACTATCATAATGTATCCCGATATTTTGACTTCTCTGAGAACCAGGCTCCGAGTCGTCAAGGGAAGCCAAAGCGGAAGAGATTCTTGGCGGACGCCGGCAAAAAGAAGATGCGAGCCCCTTGATGTTCCCATCCCTTAAGAGGAGGTGACTTTTCAATACGAGGTAGCGGACGAGTTTAATGCTTGGTCAATGACCCGAGTCATATTTTCTCGAAACACATCGGGAGCAAACTCCTGGGCGTGGCGACGAATGAGATCGGGATTCCATGGAGTCTCCTCCGCCAAGCGAATCGCATCCATGACGGCATCCACTTCCTGGCGATCAAAAAACACCCCGGTTTGGCGATCGATAACCGTATCGAGCACTCCCCCTCGTCCATAAGCGATGACAGGATGTCCGGCCGCCTGCATTTCCACAGGCACAATACCGAAGTCTTCTTGACCGGGAAAAATCAGTCCCCGCGCATTTTCGATAAGAGCTGTGGCCGCATCGTCCGAGACCGTGCCCATAAACTCCACTTCCGGGCCAGCCAGATTTCTCAGATAGGCCCCTTCAGGCCCGTCTCCTGCAACAATCAGCTTGATGCCCAGGCGTTTCGCTGCGAGAATGGCTAAATCGACCCGCTTATAGGAAACCAGTCGGGACAAGACCAGCCAATACACGCCCGGACTCTTGTTGAAGCGAAATCTCTGTACCCCCACCGGAGGATATACCACCTCCGAATCCTGGTGATAATATTTCCGGATTCTGCGCTGAACAAAGTGCGAGTTAGCCACCAAGATATCGGCACGATCGGCTGAAAGCCGATCCCACATCCGTGCATAATGAAATATAGGGCCCATGAACATTTTGGTTATTCCATGGGCTTCTTTGTTCCGATATTCATGGTACATATCCCAGGCATAACGCATGGGCGTATGGACATAAGCCACATGCACAGTATTTGGTGGTGTAATAATCCCTTTAGCTACGGCCGCAGAGGAGGAGATCACCAAGTCATATGAGGAAAAGTCAAATTGTTCGAAGGCATACATAAGAAAAGGCAAATACCGATTGTACCATTTCGTCGACCGCGGCATCTTTTGTACAAAGGACGGAATAATTTCTCTTGATTGGAGTTGAAGAGATATCCGCTTGCGGTCCACGACCCCAGTGAAGATGGGGGCATGTGGAAACATCTCACTCAACGTTTCCAACACACGCTCGGCTCCCCCTGATGTCACTAACCAGTCGTGAACCAGCGCCACACGCATTATGAGACAGACCTCGTGCGGTAAAGATTATACCCTGCTGCGATTACAGCCAAGGAAATTAAGAGAGGAACGATGACTCCTTGATCGATCAAAAAGTCTACCCAGTTATGGACAATGAACGCCACCGTAGATCCGAATGCTCCCACTAACGCCGCATACCAGTAATCAGGCAACAGTCTGCTCTTTCGGCGAATCAGCGTGAGAGCATTCTTGATCCAACACCACTCAAACCACAAACCAGCGATAATGCCGCCCACACCTAAGTCTGCTCCCCATTCGAGATAAAGATTGTGAGCCATGGGTGGCACAGCCGCGAGCCCTTTGGGTGGATGATGTTGAATAAAGAGATGAAAGTTTCCGAGCCCCACACCTATGATCGGATGCTCTAAAATCGCCTGAACGGCCGATTTCCATATCAACAGCCGCTGATTGGTATCAAAATGCCCTGTGGGATGGATAATAGCGGTCACCGTACTCTTTAGTCTTTCCGCGGTATTTTTATGTGCCGTCGACGCCAGAGCGGTGTGGCTCAAGTTAGTCTTTCCCAACAGAAATATTGCCCCGAACATCACAACCGGAATGCCTATGCTGTACCAAGCAAATTTCTTGGCCAGCTCCGGTTTTGTCAGCAGGATGACCACCAGCATAAAAAACACAGCCGCGGCATCCGCTACCCAGGTTCCTCGCGAATAAGAGACAACAGCCCCTAAGGCGCTCACGATGGTCGCTACCACAAGCCAACCCCGTTTCAGATATGCCGGACCTAACGTCAATAAGGCCACGGCCAAAGGAAAGGTCTCCTCGTTAAAAGCCCCAAAGGGATTAGGCTGTCCGAAAAACCCCGTGGCTCTGACGTGGTGCCCGTCCACAATATTGTACACAGGACCCAATTGAAACAAAAACTGGTAGAGTCCGTATAATGCCACGGCCCCCACAACGATAAACAATGCCGTAAAAAATCCGTTCCAGATTTTTTCGTCTTTATCCGCGGAACGAAAAACCGCGACCATCACCACAAAGAACTCGATATACTCCAGAATTTTGATCACGGTGCCTACACGGCTTAAACTGTCTACTAAAGACAGCACCGACAAAACTAGAATGAATAAAAGAGGCCAACGGAACGGCTTCGGAAAAAATGTGTCCATCAGCCCCCCAAATCCCTTGTGAACGTTAGCAAAGAACAATTTAAAGGCCAATACCATGGCCATAAAATCTGCCACATAAAACTTATGATGCAAGAATATCAAGCCAATGGGAAAAGGGGCCGCCACAATATACAGTGTTGCTGCCAAGGGAAACGACACCACTGCAAGCCAAATATATCCGACAAAAAATACAGCCGTGCCGACGACTCCCACCCGAATACCGATAATCGCACCAAGGGCCGCAATCGCCAAAGGGATCCATATACTGTTCGGAAAGATTTGCCCGGGAAATTTGTTGACTTCAGCCTGCATTATCATGCCTCCTACCTGGCAATTTATCGACCTGCGACTTGCAAATAAACCTCGCGCGTCTTTTCCGCGGTGACTTCCCACCTATAACCTTTCGCACGGTCTCGACCTTTTTGGCCCAATAAAGCCCTCAGTTCCCGGTTTTCCCATATTTGCGTCATATACTCACTAAACGCGGTCGTATCGGAAGGGTCTGCCAATAAGGCCGCGTCGCCGCTCACTTCTCGCAAAGCACCCTGATTCGAAGCGATAACGGGCGTGCCATACGCCATGGCCTCCAGCACCGGAAGTCCAAACCCCTCATAGAAACTAGGGTAAACCAATGCCAGAGCATTTTGATATAGCGTGCGCAAATTTTCTTTAGATACGTATTCTAACAAAAAGACATTGCCTCCGACATTCCACTTGCCAGGGGCTTCAAGCACCGATTGATACAACCATCCCTTTTTTCCTGCAATCAAGAGATCGACCTGGCCAGGCAAATGATTTTCATGAACAAATTGCGAAAAGGCATGAATCAACCCCTCGAAATTTTTTCGAGGTTCGATCGTGCCGACCGCAAGAAAATATGGACGCTCCCTCATCCTATAAGACCCGTTCGCCTGGGACACGTTAATCGGATCTACTCCATGGGGAATCACGGCAATGCGTTCACAAGGTACATGCAAGATTTCTTGCAGATCGTCCGCTGTTGTTTGACTGGGAACTATCACACGCTCGGCGATCTTCACGGAACGTGCCATAAGGTATTGCTTCATCAAACTTTGAGCCTTGGGAAACAACGATGGATATTTAAACGCCACCAGATCATGAACCGTCATCACTGCGGCCTGTACAGGACGCATGACAGGCACTTGGTAATCGGGAAAATGCACTACATCATAAGAAATGGCTTTCAATCGCGAATGAAAGAGCCATTGCTCAAATAAAATCCGATTGACACTGCGTTCCAAGGAACGGGACAAAGGAATCATAGTGATTCCCCCAATCGTCTGTCCGCTCAATGCCATCACTTGCAATTCGTCAACCAGTTGGTACTTTTCAGCATAAGCCTGCACTAAAGAAGCGATATATCGTCCGATGCCGGCCGACTTAGGATGATAGAGCAACCCATCCATGAGAATTTTCAGAAGACACTCCTGCCTTTCGAAATGTGTAAACACAGTGCTCTGGAACATCGTCTGGCTGCTCGGCCCAATAGAGCTCTAGCCGGGTAAGAATTTGCGGGCCGAGTCCTATCCCGAATCCATAATGATCCCACATTAGGGACGGTGCTGCGTTCTTCCGCCACGGCATTTCTGAAAGATAACCTCCCAGCCGCATAATTGCTGTACAGAGTGTATCATACGACACACTTATGAAGATTAGCTGAACTTCCTGTCTCTTTATTTGAATGCGCCGTAAAATAAAACTCTGCCGTCGAGGGCAAAGATATAAGGCGTGCGCGATGATGCGAACCATTTGTCAGTAATACTGTACCGTGAGCACTTCGTGATATTCTAAGTCGGTAGTTGCCTTTTGAAAATGGGATCCGTTGGCGGTTGTTTCCACAATCGTGGAAAACGTAAAATGTATCGCGTCGTCAAGTAACCGAAGAGTTTGGCAAGTGGATAGGGGGCTTTTGGCAAACCCTTTGCCAGTAAAGCTGACGTCAGTTCGGTTTTTCGTAAGAATCCCTTGGCTTCAGGGAGGGGAGTGTCAATCCGTGAGTTGTCTTCTTGCTCCGATTCCGCATCTCGGATCTGCGTCACTTAGAGTAAAGATATCAAACGCTAATCTCTTTCCTATGACTGGCAGACCATTAAGCGGCGTCTAAAGACTGTCTATTAATAATGAACAAACCCGCCATAATGAGCAACATGCCCACAATAACCTCGGTATTGAGACGTTGCCCAAAGACAGCATAATCCAATACTGCAGTGACGACCGGCACACTATAAAAGAGACTGGTGACACGCGTGAGCGATCCCCGTTGGATCATCCAATATAAGAGCATTGTTGCTCCTACCGACACCATCAACACCATCCATCCTAATGCCGCGACAAATACCGAAGTCCAGTGTGTAACAAAATGCTCAAAAAAAAGGGCCAACCCCGTCAAGATCACCGCACTGCCTGCATATTGAATCGCAATACTCGCCAACTGATTGGTTTTCACCTTTTTTTGCAAAAATGTTCCCACGGTGATACTGGTCAAGGACAGCAATGCACTCCCGATTCCCGTCACGGAAATGTTTCCGATAACAAGACTGACGGTTACCACCAGCACCAGTCCCAGTAAACCTAAAATTAATCCCACCCATTGCAATATCCCCACATGGTCTTTACTGAATCCCTGGGTAACGATGGGCTGCATTCCCAAAATAATGGTCAAGAGACCAGGGGAGACACCGTGAGCTAAGGCATAGAAAAAGAAAGTTTGATAGCCGGTTTGAAGAAACAAACCGGTGAGAAGAATGTGTCGCCATTGCCCCATATTGCAGGGAAATTCAGGGCGGATAATGAGGCACAGGCTGCCAATGATGATCCATGATAAAATCAATCGCCAAGCCAAAAAGGTCAAAGGGCCGGTGAATTCCAAGCCGAGTTTGGCAAAGATCGCGCCACTGCTCCACATTAACACGAATGTCATTGGTATAAGCATCTGAAGTGATAGATTTTGTTTAACAGGTAGGCGACTTTGTCTCATGTCGCGCTTTTCACTATACATCGAAGGATTTTGCCATGAGCCTGTCCAAAGAAGTCCAAAACCAGAGGCTTATTCAAAACTCCCGAGATGATCGATAAAGTTCTTAAGGATTCAAAGTCTTTCCTGGCCAGGATGTCATCCAAAATAATTTTTCTCAGAACGGAAGATACCACGATTTGTTCTTCCTCTCCCTAACGGTTTCGAACGTGTCGGACCAAGTCTCATGGTAATAAAAACGTTGGATATTGACCCCTTTACACGGCACTTTGATAAAATGCTTGGAAGAAAAACTAGTAATTGGCGGCCAGTTATGACGGGAAAACGGTAAACCAGACATTCGATACTTTGCTTGTCGCTCACAATAAACAGACATAAGGTCTCCGGATGTTTTCCCATATTGAATCATAGATCCCCATGGCAATCAAATCTTTACCTGGAACAGGGGTTTCGGAACGAAAGGCTCGATTGCTTTTGGCTCTCATTGTCTCGGACTCATATTCGGCATCCATAAGCCTTGGTCATGTAGTTGTAACACCCACCGGAGGCATAGACAAATAAAAATGGACAGTTTGGCCATCGTTTTTCCCCACTTTTGCCATTAAGAATTCCCCGAAATGGCCACGGATAATTACCGTCCGCCCCTCCGCGGATTGTCAATAGGGGTCCTGTCCAATATCAAGCAAGGGCAAGCACAGGGATTCAGTGTGTCCGCAATTGTCGCGCCATTGGGGTGGATCGCAAAGCCGTGCGCAATTATGTCGAACAACAGGATTTCCCCCCAAGATTCGCGTCCCACGGTTCCGGGTATCCAAACTATCCCTATCAGGTGACTATTCGCCGGCTCGCCCGGAATCAACATCACGGGCATAAGAGCGTAATACCGCGCAGCGGGTTTTTGATCGTCCGGGGAAAGAATTTTCGGATTGTCCTTCGAATTTAACAATAGTTTATATCAGGTGGCAACGCCATGTGATCGAAGCCCGGCTGAAGAATCGTTCACGAAGCAACATGTTTCTTCCTTAGCCCTTAGCCAGAGCCGAGAAAAACTGTCCGATGATGATGTTGGCAACGCCCGACAGGACGCGCTGTCCGACACCCGCGATCGTCCCTCCAACATTTGCGGTACCGGAATAATGCAGCTCGGTGCCATCTGGAGATTCCGACAGAATCACACTCATGTTCACGTCGATGAGTCCTCCGGCTCCCGTGCCATGCCCCAGAGGATGGGGCAATGATCGTCATAGAATTGCCCCATTGGGTTGATTAAACCGTTATTTTCCGCGAAATTTTGGTTTCTGCTTGTCCTTAAAGGCCTGCACCCCGGTTTGAAAATCCTCGGTAGTACGAAGCAATCCATACATCTGTCCTTCTAATTGCAGGCCGGTTTGTAACGGCGTTTCCCAGGCCGCATTAATCGCCATTTTGGCCTTCGCCATGGCCAATGGTGAAAAGGCCAACAGTTCATCAATAAGTTTCCAGACCGTGCCGTCCAACGCCTCGGGCTCCACCACCTCGGTGAGAAGCCCCCAGGACAGCGCTTCCTCGGCCGTTATGCGCCGGGCACGAAAAATCATATCTTTGGCACGCCCTAATCCAGCAATCCGAGCCACTCGCTGTGTTCCGCCACTGCCAGGAATCATGCCTAACCGCATTTCCGGGAGTGCCATAAGTGTGGTGTTGGAGGCAATGCGGAAGTCACACGCCATAGCCATTTCAAAACCCACGCCAAACGTGTATCCCGTCAGGCGAGCAATCACCGGTTTCGAGCATCGATCAGGCGCTGCCACATTTTCCGCCAAATGTGAGAGATATTCCGGACTGGCTTCAAGAAATCCCGGAATATCCCCACCCGAGGAAAAGTTCTCGCCCCGAGACTGAATAATTACGGCCCGAATATCGGCTTGCGCTTCAATCTCCCGAAACACCGAAGCAAAATGCTCGCGAGTAGGCACCGTGACGATGTTAAACGGGGGAGCATTGAGGGTCAGTACCGCCACCCCTCGATCTGTTAAGTACTCCACTTCAAGAATGGAACCAGGGTAATTTGCTTCAGACATCTTGCCACCTCTTCTCTATTAAGTGTTATAAATTCGTGTTCAACGGTCCTTCACGCAATACCCGCCGCAAAATTTTCCCGACCGGTGACTTAGGAATTTCCTGTACAAAGACATATTGCCGAGGCCGTTTGAATCGCGCTAGACTGGTGACGTTTAGACAATAGCGGTCCAGCGTCTCTGCGGTCAAATTCGGATCTAAAGGCACGACAAAAGCGGTAACCACTTCGCCCCAGCGCTCGTCTGACCGGCCTACCACGGCTACTTCAGCCACTCCAGGGTGCATGCTGAGTACGTCTTCAACTTCCAGAGGATAAATGTTTTCCCCGCCCGATATCAGCATATCGTCGACCCGTCCATATACCCACAAATCCCCATCGTCATCCCAGTAGCCAACATCTCCCGTGTAATACCATCCCTCGCGGATAGCCTTGGCAGTGGCTTCGGGCCGATTCCAATAACCGTGAAAAGCTTCGGGAGAGCTTAGCCGGACAATCACCTCGCCTGGTACCCCGAAAGGGACACCATCATCGGGCAGACCGCTGGTTTCGTTAATGGCTACAACCCGAACCTCAGCATGAAACCCAGCCTTGCCCGCGCAGGTGGGTTTGCGGTCCAGCCAATCGCAGACGGTAAATGTGTAGACCTCGGAACTGCCAAAATGGTTGACAAAAACTTGGGGTGTTAAACGTTCAAAACATTGCGCGGTCAGGGTACTGGTCATTGCGGCCCCAGCATAGCCAATCTTGGTCAATGACCGCAAATCCAATTCCGATAACCCGCGCCAATTGACTAAATCGTAAAACAACGTCGGAACCAAATACAGAGCGGTAATTCTTTCCTCAGGGATGAGGCGGGCTAAGCGTTCCATCTCATAATTGGGCAAAAGCGCCAACGCCCCGTTTAACAGTGCCGATGACACCAATGTGCGCATGCCCATGGTATGGTAAAATGGCATGGCACCAACACTGCGCTCACCCATCTGATAACGATTTTGGATGATGTGAGCAATAGCCGCGGAAATCTCATTGCGGTGGCTGCGGGGCACGCCCTTGGGCCTCCCCGTAGTTCCCGAGGTATAGAGCATAATTGCGGTTTGAGACTCGTCTACCCGAATCTCCGGCACAAGATTCGACCCCGGTCTCAGCCAGCGGTCAAAAGCATCGGGATCACTCGGCGGCCCAGCCACCCAGACAACAGGAACCGGAGCACTAAGTCCATTGAGCACCGTCAGCACCCTATCTTCTAAATCCGCTTCGGCCACCACCAACCGACATTGCGAGTCAGTGGCACAGTAGGTGAGTTCGTCAACAGACATGCGGAAATTGACGGGAGTATAGATGGCACCGATTCGGTGGCAGGCCCAATAGGTCAGGATGTTTTCCGGCCGATTCTTCAAGACTACTAACACATGATCGCCGGAACCAATCCCCACGTCTCGCAAGTGGCTCGAAACGGCCTCAACTCGTTCGATCAGATCCCGATAAGTCCAACGCACCTGATCGTCGATCACCGCCTCAAGACCCGGCCACCGTGCCGCCGACCGCGAGAGGCATTCCATCAGGCTCATGGTTCCGTCTCCCCTCGTTGGGCTTGCAAAGCCAATATCGCCCGACGGATGCCGACATAACCGGTACAACGACATAAGTGCCCGCTTAAGACATCATCCCAGTCGACCGATTCCGAATCCGAAGCACGCTCAAGCGCATTCCACACCGAAACCACAATGCCTGGTGTACAAAACCCGCATTGGATGGCATGGTTTTGCGAAAACGCTTGGCGAAGGGCGTCAAATGCGTCATCCTTCGCCAAACCTTCGATAGTCGTGATTTCAGCGACACCCATATCAATCGCCAGTTTTAAGCAACTGCGCACGGGTGATCCGTCGACCAAAACCGTACAGGCTCCGCAGACCCCATGTTCACATCCCACATGGGTACCCGTTAGTCCCAGTTCGTCGCGAAGAAAATCTGACAACAATCGGCGAGGCTCAATACACCGGCGATATTCGCGACCATTCACCCTCAGAGTTACGGGCACAGGCTGGTCTTTGTCGTATTGAATCATGTTGTTCTTCCTCCTTGCGCACGAATAAAGGCCTCTGCCATGACCTCGAGGCCCAGAGTTCGTATGAGTGTGCGTCGCAAATCGCTGGAGGCTTCTAAATCGTCCGGAGGATCTAAAAGTGGCATAAGTTTCTCTAGCCAATAGACTTTAGCCTCATCGGTGGTCAATGATTGCCCTCGAAGTTCTGACGGTAGATTCACACTCACCACAGTGCCTGCTGCCCCTGCCGTGCCCAGAGTCCCGTCAATTATTCGCTGATCTCGGTCTATCGACACATGACACGCGACGGCCACGATGGCAAAATCTCCACGGCGCCTTGCAAATTCGCGAAAGGCTCCCCCCGAGGCTATCTTAGGTATCGGCCAATGAGTTGCGACCAAGATCTCATCCGGATCAAGTGCGGTAGTAAAGGGAAAGCGAAAAAATTCCTCCGCCAAAATATGACGAGACCCGGACGGACCTACCGTTTGCACTGAACCGCGATACACTTGTAACAACAACGGCAATTCAGCACTGGGATCGGCATGGGCGACACTTCCCCCCACCGTTCCCGCAGATCTGGTTTGGGGATGACCAATATAGCCTATGCCTTCAGCCAGCGCACGAAACTCCGGGCGATGACTCATCAGGGAACGCATGCGTTCTTGTACGACCATAGCGCCCACGATCACAACGTCGTCTTGTTCGTCAATCGTGTCCAATCCCGGTACTCCGTGAAGCGTCACCAGCGCCCTCGGTCGAGCCAACCGCATATTCATCATGGCTATGAGACTTTGACCCCCCGCTAAAAGCTTAACGTCTTCTGTATGCGAAAGAATGGACACAACATCGTCCAAACTTTCGGGACGGATAAAATCGAAAGGTGCCGGCTTCATTCTTTGCCCTCCTTCTCCATCACCAATTTAGTGACAACCCGCGGTGACAGTGGAAGCGTGTCAATCTCCACCCCCAGCGCATCGGACACGGCATTAGCGATGGCCGCCCCTGCTGACATAACGTTGCCCTCGCCTAGGCCCTTGGCCCCTAACGGAATACCAGGCGCGGGGGTGTGACGATGCAGCACGGTGAGGGACTGGGGCATTTCGCTGGCGGTGGGAACTAAATAATCCATCAGCGAACCGCTAAGCAGTTGGCCTTCCTCGTCATAACGCAATTCCTCGTACAATGCCGATCCGAGACCAAATGCCAATCCTCCATGGACCTGACCGTCGGCCAATAGCGGATTTAACAACCGACCGGCGTCGTGCACGCTTACATAGTCCAATACCGTAATCTTTCCGGTTTCGATGTTGACTGCTACTTTGGCTACATCCACCAAAAATCCATACGTTGCCGAAGAATTGATGAAATCCTCAGCGCTCGGGGGATTCACATTCGGCAATGAGAAATAACTGGTCTCATAGACCCCCGCTGATACCCCCTCAGGCAGAGCACTCGGATTCCAATGAGTCAGTCCAGCCAGTCGCTTTACGGAGAGATCCGTTTCCCCTTCAGCGCTCCAGACACGACCCTGCTCGAACCGCAACGTCTTGCTATCGAGCTTTAACTGCTGGGCGGCTATTGCCAGAAGTTTGGCTTTCACTTTTTGGGACGCGGAAAATACCGCGCTCGCACCAGCGGCGACAAAACGGCTGGAATAGCTCCCCGAGGAGACGGTCCAAGGGGTAACAGCCGTATCCATCTCGGCAATCACGCGAATATTCGCCATGGGGACCGTAAGGACGTCAGCGACAATCTGGCGCACCACGGTCTCGTGACCTTGACCCTCGGGTGCACTATCGATTTGCACAGTAATTCCTCCGAGGGCATCAATGGCCACCGTCGCTGCGGATACCGCCCCCGATTTGGGCAGTTGGCGGGCCCGTTCCTCTCGGGTATAGGCAACACTCACATAACCCATATTCGATCCCGAAGGTTCCACCACAGCAGCGATGCCTATGCCTAAACGCACCGGATCCGAAGACTGAAGGTCGCGAGCCATCTTCCGAAAGCTTTCATACCCCGACTCCTGCAATGCGCTATCCAAGACACTGGCATAGTCTCCACTGTCATAAATCCCACCGCTGGCCGTCTGATAGGGGAACTGATCAGGCTGGACAAGGTTCGCACGCCGAAGTTCGGCCGGATCCATCTTGAGTCTTTTGGCAGCAATATCCATTATGCGTTCCAGAGGAAAATACAACTGGGGTCCCCCATATCCCCGCACTAAACCCGTCGGCACGCGATTAGTCATCACCGCGTAGTTTTCTAAATAGACGTGCCGAACGTCATAAGCACCCGTGAGATTACCGTGTACGCGATATAAGGTGGCCGGTTCCGGGGCCCGGATATAGGCACCAACATCGTCGTACTGCCTAATATGCAAAGCTTGGAAGCGCCCGTCTAAAGAAAATCCAGCCGTTACATAACTAACCCGGGCACTGGCAGAGGAACTGGCCTTCATGTGTTCCAATCGATCCTCAATCCATTTGACTGGGCATCCCAGCAATCGACTGGTTGCCGCCATCAACACCATGTAGGGATAAACCGCCGATTTTACTCCGAAAGACCCACCGATATCCTGCGGCGTCTTAATCCGCAATTTTTGGGTGCTCACTTTAAGTGCATGCGCCATGACCGAATGCAGAGTGAACGGCCCATGAAAATTGGCCCACACGGTGTAATCACCCAAAGACTCTTCATAATGCGCCATAACTCCGTAGGTTTCGATGGGTACTGCCGTATTGCGAGGATAGATGAAACGCTTTCGTATCAGCACATCAGCATCGTTGAGCACAGTCTTCGGATCACCATAGCTGAATTCCCGATGATTGGCCACATTATCCGGCACATTCTCATGTAAAGCCACGGAAGACCCTTGGCCAGCGGCCTCGACATCCAAGACCACCGGCAATGGTTCATAGTCGACTGCAATGACGTCAAGGGCATCTTCCGCCACATAGCGCGAGTCCGCTACAACCACCGCGACAGGTTCGCCCACATAACGCACACGATCGATGGCCATGGGATAATACGTTACGGGGCATGGAACCCCCACCGGAAACGGATCCAGCACTGCTAAGAGGTCCCGCCCGGTAATGACCCCCGTTACCCCCGGCACAGTATCCACTCGGGAGGTATCGATGCCGCGAATCCGGGCATGAGCGTAGGGACTGCGCAGAATCGCCACGTGCTGAATCCCGGGTACCGGGGTTAAATCGGCAATGTATTGACCCCGCCCGCTTACTAAGCGCCCATCTTCGAAGCGCGGTATGGATTGTCCTACCCAGGCCACTCCAATCCCTCCTTTCTCTTTCAGGCTAGCATGAGAATCGGCCGGGAAATTGCACAATTCTTTTGCCCAGTATTCTAATTTTCCAGGGACTTAGCGAACAGACGGTCGCGAAATTGTCGACGATATTGGGACGGAGACAACCCTTGGATGCGATGAAATTGGGTCGTAAAGTAGCTGGCGCGACGGAATCCGCATTCTTCGGCAACCATGTCGATGGGAAGATCCGTCATACGCAACCGTTGTTTAGCCCGCTTCATGCGTAAATGGGTCAGGTATTCCACGAAAGTCATCTGCATTTCGAGTTTAAATTGATGGCTAAAATATGAAGGACTTAAATACACTAATTGGGCCAATTCAGCTAACGTAATGGGATCCGCAAAATGCTGGTCTAAGTATGCCACCGCGCTCTGTATCGGATTTCCCAAATCTATCGGGGCCTCCGCTTCTTGTCCGATAGGCACGATCCGATTCAAAAGGTCCAATACCTCCGCACGCGACGTGGGTTTTAACAGATATCCCTGACAACCGGCATTTATCGCCTGGTACACCACCTCAAACATTTTCAGTTGTGTTGTCACCACCAGCGCGTGATGAGGTGACGCCAAGATAAGGTGGCGAATGAGATCATCAGACCCTGTTTGAATAGAGGGATCCACGAACACGGCACATGGCCGGTGTTCTTTGATGCAGCGCAACCCTCCTTCAACCGTGGCAGCCTCGAAAACTCTCAGAAAAGCATATGGGCTTTGCTGGAGGATAGACACCAGATTGTGTCTTGCGAGCGTATCGTCATCCAAAATTACCACACTGCGCATCAAAGACTCCCCTCCAAATTCGTCAACTCCCGTCGTATGATCTTTCCCGTGGCGCTCTTCGGAATTTGCCGTACAAATACATATTTCCGGGGACGTGCCCACAAAGAAAGCACGGATTGCTGCTTGCAATAGGCGTCAAGCTCAAAGACCCGTAACCCGGCTGTGCGGGGCACTACATAGGCTACAACTATTTGCCCCCAACGGTTATCCGGTTCCCCGGTGACTGCCACCTCTAAAATTTTCGGATGGTTTGCCAAGACCGATTCCACAATCTGGGGGAGGATATGCTCCCCACCGCTGATAATCATGTCATCAATGCGGCCAACAACGTAGAAGTTTCCTTCAGCGTCCTGATAACCGAGATCACGTGTGCGATACCACCCACCGTCCAACTGTCTTCGGGTCAAATCAGGCCGATTCCAGTAACCACGAAAAGCCTCGGGTGAACTGAGCGAAACCAATACTTCTCCGACAGTGCCTGCAACCCGGGAGCCATCAATCGTCACCAGTGAGTGATTCCCCGCTTGTCCCACCGAACCCGGGATTCTGGCGAGCACATTGCTAATCGTATGAGTATAGACCTCGGTGCTTCCGTAGTGATTTTTGAATACTTGCGGATGAAACCGATCAATCGAGGCCTCAATTAAACTCTCATGCATGACTTGGCCGGCGTAGCCAATTTTACGAACAGTCCGCATCTCATATTTCTCGGCCTGTTGGGAGTGCAGCAAAATATAATACCAAAATGGTGTCTGGTACAATGCGGAAACCCGTTGACGATCAATCAATTCAGCCGCCTGATCGGGGTCCAAGTCTCGGACTACGACATATGTGGCGCTGAGTAAAGTTGCGGCAATATACAGGTGAAGTCCCATGGTGTGGGAAAGGGGCATCACCCCGAGAATCCGCTCCCGGAGTTCATAACAGTTTTGCATCACATGGGCTTGAGCCGCCGAAAGCGTATTTAAATGGGTCCGGGGCACTCCCTTGGGCTGGCCGGTAGTTCCCGTCGTATAGAGAATGAGAGCCACATCGTCGGCCTCTCGCTCATGGAATCGAAATTCTGGTTGCACCTTCGCCAAATGAGGTAATTCCCCAATCTCAATATCCGCATCATCCGCCCCCACGCCAATAAGCAGCGGCCGTTCCGAGCCCGTGAGACCAGCTATGCCTCTCCCTTCCAGAGCCTCGTAAATGATAGCTTGGGGTTCGACATCCTGTAACGTACGACGTAATGTCTCGCGGGACTGATCGGCATTTATCGGCACCGCCACCGCACCTAGCGCTATCACTGCCCAAAACACGGCAAAGGTTGTAGGCCGGTTTCTCAATAGAAGAACCACCCGGTTCCCGGGCCTAACGCCAAGCCGCCGAAATCCCGATGCCAGCTGCTCAACCCAGGTAATCAGTTCCGCGTATGTGTAGCTTTCGTCTTGCGTTGCAATAGCGGTAACATGAGGATTGATTCGGGCCGCCTCCCACAATACGCGGTAGAGATTCATTGGGTTGCCCCTTTCTTTACCACCCTGCATAAGACTATTGTAATCCATCCGCTATGAGAGAAATCACTCAGTTCACTGAAAAGGCGCAAGTACGCATTTTATGACAACGCAAGTGACTTTGTTGATGTCTGCTACGTGGACCAGGGTTCCGGATTTTTGAATTAGCTCCAAAACTCAAGAACTATCATTAAAATCATTAAAGCTATACAACCGGTTGCGTAGGGATAAAGGCGCCTTATCTTATCCATGCTTTTGGAGATCTCCTGCGAAGAATACGGTGAGGACGAGAATCCTTTGTCCCTTCCATCTTCCTTCACGCCGACAGGCGAATCGCCATCCGCAAGGAGACAACTTTTCCCTTTAGGACAAACAGCACGTCCACCTCGGTGGGAAGGCCTTTATGTCCGTCACCGCTTATATTCCTCCCTGTCCAAAATCCTTGGGGATCCAACCTGCTTAAGGAAGCCATTTCCTGTTCAGCGGAATTTTAGGTATGGTCATCTTAAGATCGCCGATCCCTTGGCTCAGCCATTGATCAAATCCGTCAAGAGACGCGTCTTGTCATGGTAGTTTCCAAAAAATGCGGTATCACGTCCATAAAAAGAGCTTTAGAGAAAGCCCCATGGTCAGGGGAACGACAGCGTCGACCACAAGCGGACGGTATCTGAACGCGCCAGGGCACCCAGAACCTGTTTGCCTCTGGGTCCGCACGCTTGGCCCCGATAATGGCGACATCGAATTGCAAAGCCGGCACCGGTACTAACAACGCCCCGCGCCGGCTGAATAATTCACAGACATTTGCAAAGATTTATGACACCGCCTCTCGTCATCCGGTGTAAATCGTCCACACAATATGGGCTACCGTAGTCCCAGATGGCGGTGACTCCCCATGACTAACCCGAGTCACACTATGCTCTTCAACGAATCACCAGACGTTCACAGGTGTCGGGTTCGCCAACCTTGCACTTTTTCAAGTCGACCCGAGACGAATCTCCGATTCCAAATAGCATCTACGATACGTCTTTTTGACACCTTCGTTTGCCGAACCGGCATGAGCCACTGTCTACCCCAAAGCGTGGCAAGACCAATAGGCGCATCAGTTCTAATCCGAAGCATGCGAGATTCCCTTTCATACCTTCGGCCTACACCGAGTTTCGTGCCGCGTCACTATAACCTATGAGCTATGATGCTACGTGTTCGGGAGCCAAAATGGCGTAAAAACCCTACTGGCACGGTTTGTATAGAATTCAAGACACTTCCACAAGAATCTTGAACGCCTGACGATCATTAAACAGTCGATAACCCTCCGGAACGTCATTCAAAGTGATTCTGTGGGAAATTATTCTCTCCGGTTGAATGACTTCATTCTCTATCAACGGCAAAATTTGTGAGGCCAAGCGCATGGGATCTCCTACCCCAAAGCGCATGGTTAACTCGCGAACAAATCCGTCAATAGCCGAAAAAGGGTAATTGTCTTCCAAATGAACTCCAACGATAGAAACCGTTCCGTGAGGACGAACAACCCGCAACGCAGAATCCAAGGGCTCCTTTCCCCCGACGGCTTCAAGCGCCACATCGGCCCCCCGTCCCTTTGTCGCGCTTTCAATAATCGCCCTGGGGTCATTTTTCTCAAAATTGATGGGAACGCTACCAAATCTCTCCGCAACAGCCAGACGTTCGGGGAGACGATCGATAGCGAACACTTTGGCGGCACCTTGAATGAAGGCACTCATCTGAGTCAATACACCGACCGGTCCGGAGCCGATAACAGCAACAACATCTCCGGGCTTCACTCCACCATTCGAAGCACACAGAAAGCCCGTGCTCAGAATATCGCCCAGAAACAGAACTTTATCATCCGAAAGATCGGAAGGGACAGGAATCAAGACCGTGTCGGCATAGGGAATACGGACATATTCGGACTGTCCCCCCGCCAAACTTTCTCCAAATGCGGGACCATAGCCAAAAAGACTGCGCGAGGCACAATTCCAATGTAACCCCTGTCTGCAGTACCAACAACTGCCACAAGCCGTAATGTCCGATGCGATGACCCTATCTCCGGCATGAATCGCAGAAACCTTGGATCCCACCTGTTCCACGATTCCCATGAACTCGTGCCCTAACACTATTCCCGATTCAAATCCCGGAACTTGTCCGTGATAGGCATGAAGATCAGTTCCACAGATGGCTGCTGTTCGGACTTTAAGAATGGCATCGGTGTCTTTAACAAGGATCGGTTCGGGTACCTCTTCCATGCGAACGTTGTGCGGCCCTTTCCAAACACACGCTTTCATAATGAGTCCCCCCTTTAATCAACTACCCGAGATTCAATTCACTATTAGAATGAATTGTCCCGATATTGGCGGCAGATGCCGATAATGTCATATCTTGGCGACAGCCTGTCAGAACGTGGAGTCATGACATTCTTCATGGTAAACCGATCCAACACATCCTGGTTTCACTATTTTGTCCTCATTATTTATAATTTTCTGTCACATTTTATGTTTGGCAGATGGTACGGTTTTTGGACCCAAAACAAGCCGCCATCTTGAGGGTTTTGTAGGCAGAAATGCCGAGCATATTCAATGTCTTTAATGGCACCGTCAGACCCACCGGTATTTTTCATAAATAACCGGGCTCACAAGGTCAAGCACCCTATATGCATGAAAAAAGCTAGACTAAATTCCATGCTCGAAAGTGATCCCGCCCGCCGGAATCAACAGAATTTTGGGAGGGTCTAAAGTGCGGCGGCAAAGGCACTCTTCTTAGGGAAACAGGATACATGATGGGTAAGCCCAACGACTTCATGCTAACCCATATACCTTAAGGCTTCCAAATGATTCCGAGACATTTGCTTTCTTCGCCTTGAACACGAAGTTAAACATCTCACTCGTGACGCACCGTGAGCACATGACGTTTCCGATTGATCTGTTACTTACACACAGGTGAACTTTAGGATATCTCTCTACCAGTTGATGGATTGGCCTTAGAGTTTTTGAAACGCACATTGACAACCAGTGCTACGCTCGCGAGGATGATAATGAGCCCGAGGATGAGTCGGAGGGTGATCGCCTCTCTCAGAAATAATCCGCCCCAAATAACCCCGAATATGGGCACCAAAAAGGTGACGGTTAAGGTCTTTACAGGACCGACGCTGTGAATTAATGCAAAATAGAACAGATAGGCAACAGCCGTACAAAGAACGGCCAACCCCAGAACCGAGAAGATGACAATGTTGGACGGCATGCTACGAGGCGATGCCGCCAAGCTGAACGGCAACAAGATAAGACTGGCAGCCAACTGCTGGCCAAAAGCCATGTCCATCGGTTTTTCCCCCCTGAAATGTCTCGACGAGAAGACGCCGGCAATGCCATAAAAAACTGCCGCAGTGAGAGAAAATAGCGCCGAAAGCCAGAGTTGCGAACCATGTCTCGTGGATCCTAATCCGACAAGAATGTCAACCCCGATGATGCCCATGACCAGGTCCTCGGCAAAGTTAGATTTCGACAATTATGACAATATCATGATGAAAATCGGTGCGAGGCCAACCCAGAATGGTTGGCACTGTAAGCGATGATGTTTCCGACATGTAGACAGGTCAAA
>JAKACM010000053.1 GCA_021821465.1 Bacillota bacterium | reverse complement strand
GCGGAGAGACTCCAGCCTTGCGCTTGCCATTGCTTGATTTGTTGAATTCTCGACATCGTCAACACCTTTCTGATGAATCCTCCTCTCGGTGGGGTGTAAAACCCCCTACTGAGTATCCGAGAAGGGTACAGACAGTGGCAATTCTTAATGGCCAAAGTGGGGAATTCTTAATGGCTAAACTGGGGAAAAACGATGGCCAAACTGTCCATTTTTATTTGACCATATACAGAAGGCTCCCATCACGAGTCCCATAGCCTGCCCCCGGCGTTCATAGGGGACCCGATCTCCTACCAAGGCAAAGAGTGTCGGCATCACGACTGCACCCCCGATTCCAGCCAGACCACGAAACACCAAGAGTTCCCAAAACGTACCCCCCCATCCCGTCAGAGCAGTACTGAATGCAAAGACGACCAACCCGGCGATGAGAACCGGTTTGCGGCCCACGTGGTCCGAGATGGGGCCAAACAGGGGAGCCGATACGCCATATGCCAGCGCATAGGTGGTAACCAACAATCCGCCCCAATGTGCCGAGACATGCACCGTAGTTGTCATCACAGGCACCAGCGGGGATACCAACATCGAATCCATCCCGATCAAAAACGCCACCAATGCCATTAATCCCAGCCCATTAGGCGTAAATACATGGAGTCTCGAATCCTTTTGTCCTTCCATTCCACATCCTCCATTCCTCACATCGGTTTGCAAACACCGGACAATAGACAACCCCTTCCCCCAGAACCACTCGGATTTAGGCTGGGGTTTGTTATTCTAATTTTTCTCCCGCCGCCAGATCGCAAGCCCCGTGAGCAGGGCAATTATTCCGCACAGCACGGCCAACAAAGAAAACGACCATCGGCTCATCACCCATCCCCCTATCCCGGATCCCAGGGCTATGCCACCGTAAAGAGCTGCATTATTCCACGCCATCGCCATGCCCTGGCGTCCGGGATAGTGCTCAGCCAGAAGGGACTGATACGCGGGGAAGAACGCATAGGCTGCCCACGCAAATATGAATAGGAGCGGATAGATCCCCAGAGTGAACGGGAAGAGGAACCCGAGGAGAATCAAGAGACCTCCGAGACCAAAAATCCCCACGATTGCAAGCCTCCTGGCCCCAAAACGGTCTGCCAGGTGCCCCCCCGTTAAACTGCCTACCGTGGCTCCCAGGCCATAGATCAGAAATGCACTCGCCACACCTTGGATGCTTAAGAGGTCCACTCGCTGTAATGCCGTGCCCAGATAGGTATAAAAGCCATACACCGCCGTGGCCCAGAAGCCGGTGACGGCGACATCCGGCAGGAGAGATCGCCCGATGCCGAGTCTGCCGAGCGTCCCCCGAACATGGGGCATCGCACCCTCTCTCGGCCAGACATACCAATTGGCAAAAACCAGGAGGGTGGTAGCCCCGGAGAGGCCACGAAAGACGATCGGCCATCCGAACCATCGTGCAACCAGGGACCCCAAAGGAGCCCCCAGCCACAAAGACATCAGCAATCCGGATCCCACAATAGACAGCCAACGCCCCCGTCGCTGCGGAGGTGCGATATCTCCGATGAGGGCATAAATGGACGGCACCACCGCGGCGGTGGAGAATCCGGACATCATGCGGCTCCCCACAAAGACGTCAAAGCTTGGCGCCAGGCTCGTCAAGGCATTCCCGAGACTAAATCCAATCAGTCCCCAGACAATGATGGGACGCTTGCCGAACCGATCGGCACGGCCTCCCCACCACGGAGCCCCCACCGCATACAACACCGCAAAACTCGTGACCATCCCCCCCGCTGCAGACAATGTCACGGCAAAGTGGTGAGCCAGGGCGGGAAGAAGCGGCGAAAGAACAAAGAGGTCGGTACCCACCAAAAAGAGCGTCATCCATCCCACCGCCAGGCGCCAGACCACAAAGGTCGCTGCGGTTCCATTCGAGCCAATACGTCTTATATATCTATTCAATCTCTTTAATATCCACGATTGAAACAAAAAAATCATCGACGGTTCACCGCCTCATGAATCCAGCGCTGGGAGGCTTCTTGATGAGCAGGGGGCAGTTTTTGCTGAAGATCCTCATGTAATCCGGCGAGTGAGTGGTCCTGCAGGTACGAACGCATTTGTTGTTCCGCTTCTAACATGACGACGTTAATCAGACAGGGTGAACATCGCACATAATCCGGCAGCTCTTGCCCCTGAAACAACACACTCCTCCGGCGAACTTCTGTGCAGCGGAAAATCGGCGTGGGGCCTTCGATCGCTTCCACCACCTCCCAGAGCGAAATCTGAGCGGGAGAACGGGCCAGTTGGTAGCCCCCTTTAACCCCTGGCAGGGAACTCACCAGGCCGGCCTTGGCCAACTTGGTGAAGGTCTTGGATAGGTAGCTATCCTGAACCCCGAGATAAGTGGCGATATCGCGGATGCCCAGGCTAGTGCTGTCCGGCACACTAATCAACAGGACGAGGCTATGCAACGCATATTCCACCCCAATACTATAGTGCATGCGGCACCTCCAATGTCCCATTTCTATACCTACGATATCTATAATAACTGATTTTAGATCGGCCATCAAATCGAATTATCGGGGAACTTGCATCTGTCGATCATAAGTCTTTGCATGTGTAACAGGTTTCCTTGGCAAGATTATTCAAAGAGAGAGAGAAATTTTTGATTCTTCGGAGGTTCCTACGGCATCACTCATGTGAGGAGCCCTGGCAGGTTTCCGGAAATCTCCGGAACATCACCTTTCTATTCTAACAATAGAACTGAGAATGATGCTTCGGAAGAGACGAGCCTCTCTGGAAAGGTCCTGTGAATGCAAAGGATCTTTTGACAGTAGCTATTTGCTATAATCAGAGATGATATGATTAATGCCTATGGAACGGATTGGTCATAGCATTTGATTTGCTCTCACTTCCGGACGACTGTCAATAGTGTGAGATTGTGAACGGATTCCCGCACTAACCCGGTCTTTAATCGGAAATCAAGACCGGGTCCGATATGTATCTTTGGCGATTAGGACGGTGGCCGTCATGACGAATTTCCTCCCCAAGGGCATACTCTTAGACCTCGACGATACAATTCTTGCATTTGAAGGTCTCCGGTCCAAGCTGGCAAAAATCCTTAGCTGACTTGCGCCACCTGTATCATCCTAAGGAACCCAACACCCTGTACATCGCAATTCAAGAGAGTGCTAAAGTCTATTGGAAAGATCCAGAACGTCACCGTCGAGGTCGGTTAAACCTGTTTGAAGCCAGACAGCATATCGTGCTCAACGCACTCAAAACCCTCGACATCGGTGATCCCACCTTGGCCTATTCCCTCACGGCCCGATACACAGCGATTCGCACCGCAAGAACCCATCTCGTTTTGGGAGCCCTTGATACTCTTCTTTCTCTCAGAAACCAAGGAGTCCGGCTTGCGCTCATCACTAATGGCGAGACAAGCGGTCAACGAGAAAAGATTAGGCGATTTGAACTCGCACCGTTTTTCCAAAGCATTTGCATTGAAGAGGAATGCGGCTTTGGCAAACCGGATCCGCGAGTCTTTCGCCAAGCCTTAAAAGAAATCGACGTCATGCCCGAAGAAGCATGGATGGTGGGCGATAATCTCGAGTGGGATGTGTTAGCGGCACAAAAACTCGGGATCCGTGGGATTTGGGTAGACTATCAAGAGACGGGGTTGCCGGCCAACGTGGAACATCCATATAGAATAATCACGGTACTTCCCGAAATTTTGCGAATCTAGTGGAGACATCGGAAATTTTTCGGCTGAAAGCCATTGATAACGGCCTTTTCGGCAAGAAGATTGCAAAACTATAGTCGTATACCCCAGCATTGCGCAATGAATTGTGAATCTATGGTCAAGTCGGGGGCAATCGGAATACTATTCGTACCTCATCTTTCTTGCGGTTGTACACAAAATGGTCGAGCACTTGACCCAGCAACATCCGGCGCACCTCCACCGGATCATCATCCCTCCACTGGTCCATCACATCGTGTAAGGCATGTTGCAAATCCCGCGCGGCACCGTGGTCATCAGCCAAGAGTTTTTGGATCCCTTGCAAGTTGGCCTCCCATTGCGTTTTTTCTTCGTTAAGCCGAACTTTAGCCGCTCTCAACTCCTCTAAGTCCAACACTCCTTCTTCATAAGCCACCAGTTGTCGGTTAAATCGCTCTTGCAATTGGTTCAGGCGTCGGCGCACGGCGTTCAATTGTCTGGTCAAGTCATCGCGCCCTGACCAAAGAATTTGACTGGGATCCAAACTCACCTGACCCGCCATAACCTGCCTGATGGTCGCCAAAATGGCGGCCTCCGCATTAGCCATCGCCACCCAATTACGATAGCCCGGTTCGCACCGATATTGATAATAACGGTAGCAGGCCAGCACTTCTTTGTAAGTGCGTTGTTCCCCCTCGCGGTCTTTGGTCCAGCGATTATAATCGCGGTAATAGGCTAAAGTGCTTCCGCACAGAGCACATCGGCCAAATCCGCGCAAGAGATACTCACCCCACCGGGTGTGCCGGTCCCGACGATTTTGGGCTAATCGCTTTTGCGCCGCCACAAAAACCCCGCTGTCCACAATAGCCGGATGAGATCCGCTGACAACGATCGGGGTCGCATCGCTGCGGGGTTGCCAGTGAAATTCCCCGAGATAAGTTCGGTTGGTTAAGATCACTTTAACCCCTTGAGCCGACCACCGAAATTTACCTCCGGCTCTCCCAAATTCTGTCAACCCATTCTCCCGCAGAAAGCGGGCAATTCGGTTAAGTCCCAACTGTTTGACAACATAGGCTTCAAAAATCCAGCGCACCACCGAGGCTTCATCTTCAAGAATTTCGAATTTCCCCCCGGGTGCAATCCGGTACCCTAGCGGTGCCAAACCCAGGGCCTGACCCCGTTCTGCTTTTTCCCGCATCCCCTTGAGCACTTCATGAGCAAGATTGGCCGAATAGAATTCCGCAATAACTTCCATGATGCCTTCTGTCAATTTTCCGGTCGGGGTATCATCGAACCGTTCGGTCATGGACACCACATCAATGCCCAATTCCTTACGCAACAGTGCTTTATATACCGCGCTGTCCTCGCGGTTGCGGGCAAAGCGGTCCATTTTGTGGACCAAGATTACATCAAAGGGTTTAGGCTTTTGTTTAGCCCCGGCAATCATTCTCTGGAACCCGGGCCGTTTGTCGGTGCGAGCCGATTCCCCGGCATCCACAAATGTTTCTGCAATTTCATAATGGTGATCCCGACAATATTGCCGAAGAGCCTTCAGTTGGGCATCAATCGACAAGCCTTCCTGGGCCTGTTCTTCCGTTGAAACGCGCACATAGAGTGCGGCCCGCACCATTGCGTCACTGGACTGCTTGGATGTTTGCGTCATAGCTTAAGCATACCCCAAATGTGTTCGAAATGGCTAAGCCCTGGGCAATAGGCGCATGAATCTTCCGTGAAAAGGATCCCGTGAGTCCAATTACCGCAGATCGAACTGCTAAACCTACCGAATCATAAAAAACCAACGCCCTCGTCAATTATCAGTACCATAAACCCATTATGGTGAGCTCTTCGACTAATTCGCACTACCGGCTCGTTCTTTTTTGACCGCCACTTCCGGACGTCTCGACAAAGAAATGCGGCCGATTCACCGGATATGCAAGTTCTCCTTTGTAAAAAAAGGATTATGTGAGGGAGTGGTCGAAATTTAATAGTTAGATCGGGTGCAGCAATAAGGTTTCGTCGTCAATACGTGAACCTGCAAAGACATATTTTCCCCTATCTTATTGTCTTCATCGCTTGAGAGCGCCGTATCGGGATCAGTCGATCACAAGAGGCCTCACAAAGTATCTCGTCATTTGAGCATAGGACTTAAAACACACTCGTTCTACGCACGACAAAAGCAAGACATAGTTCACCGTTATGAATAGAAGGTATCGGTCCTCCGAGGGAGGAAAAAGGATATGGGCACCGAATTATTAAATGACTTACGGATAATTGCACAACCCCCCATCAAGTTGTCCGCCGGGGACAATAATGGTCATAGAATCCCAATTCGGCACCATTCCTTGGGTCAAGGGCCGCTGGCCTGTACTGAAAATATATTTTCGAACATTCACCGTGCTTCCATAAATTTACTCAGGAATGGCGATGGAAGTGCTTGGTATACGGCATACACATATAGAGAATTTTCGGACTTGATAGATATATCCTACAATATCCAGCATTTACGCCGTAAAGGGCAACACGACGGCTACTTCATAGCTGATCTTCAGGTGAGATGCATAGAACTCAGATTGCTACGAACCCGCCACTCTCACCAGGCTAAAATCGATCGGTTGATAAACTGCGATACGGACGAGGGGTGGAATCCAGAAGCTGCGTTCCGGTCGGGATGGATTCAGGAGCCGACGGCACAGCACCAAAGAGTGGATCCTGTCGTAGACGTCATACCCTCAACCCATTCCCACCTTATGCTGGTTTGTCCCTGGATGTCAACAATGCTCACGGATGTTACAGACCCATCCGTTGTCATTCTGCGCCGACCCGGTGGTCTCTGGATCTCGGCGAGAACTTGGGACAATCCCCAAAAACATCCTTCCAACATTAGACAAACCCCGCCGTTCAATACTTACCACAGGTTAGCAATCCTTCGGCATCATATTCTGATGCGTCCGGGTGCACAAGGGCCAGATAATCGATTATTCCCCGGCCATAGCTGTCATGACACGGTTCACGAGGGTATCAGGGATGCATTTTCACGCCGGGACATGTCATCTTGCAACACCGCAAGGAAGTGCGAGAATCCGCCACGGAATGATCAAAAAAAGGTATCACACCTTCTTCGTCACAAACCCCAAGATCCGAGTAAACCAGAGACGGATGATTTCTCGATCTGGAGTCAGCCACAAAACAGCGTGACCCATACACCGAAAGAAGGATTTTTCCATGAGAACAAACCCCTACCATCGCATTTCCCTGCAAAGCCTCATCATCACGATTTTGGCTCTGTTGATAGGAGCTTTGGCCATGTTCGGATGGAGCCTGCATTTGGCCTGGCAACGATGGCAAAAAACGGCTCAGCTCATCCAAAGCATGCAGCAGACGACGGACGGCCTGAGGCTCGCCTTCACTCAATATGATGGAGCTCTCAATATGGAAGTGGGCTTGGATCCCGATTCCCATGCCAGTACCTCGTTTAAGCAAGCCGCGTTTCGGAACGTCTTAGGAGATTATCAAGCCTATGTCACGGCATACCGTCAAGATGGA
Organism: Bacillota bacterium; assembly: GCA_021821465.1. Lineage (GTDB taxonomy): Bacteria > Bacillota > Sulfobacillia > Sulfobacillales > Sulfobacillaceae > Sulfobacillus. The sequence continues at coordinate 24,150 of JAKACM010000053.1, read as the reverse complement.
AGAGAGATGCATGGCACCGGTCTATCCGCAAGACTCAAAACTGTCGGAGTCAATTTTTCCCGTTATCAAACCTTAAGTGCGCAGGTAATGCAAGATATGCAACATCACCAATATCAATCCGCGTTATATCTGCAAGATGTTGGGAATGCGACTGTGACCGAGGCTATGAACATGGCGCTCAGCCGACTGAACGCTGAGGTCGGGGTGTGGAAGAAAACACAGGAAGAAGATCTGCAAAGACGCATGGGCCAGCTCACTGAGCTGGTCACCGTAGTGGGATTAATTGTTATGGGCACCACTGCGTTAGGGCTGGTCAGTTTTCGGCGATCGACTGGGACCTTGGTGAAGAAACTGGAAGCGGTTTCCCAGGGTCGTTTCGGTGAAACGGAGATACCCGAATTATGGAAGGACTACCTGCCCGTGCACCGGGCCTTCGGGGAGATGCGTCAGGCATTGTCAGACGCTTTGATGACGTTAGTCACCATCATCCAAAACCAAGAAACTCTCATTGCATCCCGTACTAAAGCAGCGCAACAGACGGCTGCCGGCATGCAAGCTGTGTTGGAATTCATCACCGAGACCATGCAAGATTGGCATCGCGAAGATATTTTCTCCCTTATTTCCCGAGAATTTCTTCACAGCATCCAAGCTAGGGGATGGGTATCGTTCAATGCTCTTAACTTTGAAAGAAACGCTCAGGGCGGCATTGTGCCCGAGATTTTCGTCCGGATTCCGGATCAATTGCGGGAAACTCTCGAGTCGAAAAACACACCATTACCCCTTATTCTTCCCGGAGAACCGTTGGAGGGACGCGTCTATTCCTGGAGACCGTACAATCTTGGTCGGAGCTTTCTCGTCATCTTCTATGATGTCACATCTTCAAAAGGCGGAGTTGAATGGATGATTGTCGAGTTGGCCATTACCCAATTGCAAAATATGTGGTCCGAAGTCTGGCTCTCTCAAGAAACCGAACGCCAAGCGAAACAAGATTCCCTCACCCAATTAGGAAACCGCCGAATGTTTGAAACCAGGTTGCAAGCAAAAATTTGCCCGGACTCACAGGACAGCGCACCATTCCAATTAATGCTGATTGATGTGGATCATTTAAAGACCATAAACGATACTCAAGGACATCAAGCGGGTGATGAGGCGCTTAAAAATGTGGCAGACGCTCTTAAACAAGTGACCGGCGAGACAGTGGAAGCCTTTCGCATCGGGGGCGATGAATTTGCCTTGCTGTTAGATGGCCGAGAGGATTATGTCCGTCCCGATGATGTAATGCTTCGTATTCAAATGAATTTGCCCCAAAACTTAACCCTTTCGTTTGGTGTGGCCCAAAGCCCCACGATGGGTCTTAGTCCGCGCGTTTTGTTTATGACGGCAGACTGGGCTCTTTATGAGGCGAAAAAGCACGGGCGTCACCAATTATATTTCGCCCGTCTGGTAGACATGTTGGGGTCATTGGGTCAAGGTCGAGAAAGCGAAACGGCCAAGGTAATCGCGGCATGGCTCGATGACCGTTTAAGGTGGCCTCAGGATACCACCCTCACCACAGCCCAGGCCGCCTTGACACTGGGTAAAGAACTCGGATTGTCTTCAGAAGACCAACAATGTCTTTGGATCGCCGCCATATTGCATGATTTGGGACGCTTGCTGGAGAAATCTGTTGCGGATCATCCCACTGAATTCGAACAAGCACAAGAATTTGGCATCATTGCCGCAGATTTCTTAGACCCCTTTCCGGATCTGACTCGCGTAGCCACGGCCGTGCGCTGCCAAAAGGAACGATGGGATGGCCTGAGATCTTTTCACAACCTAAAAGGTGCTGATATTCCTCTTTTTTCCCGCATTATTGCCGTCGTGGACCATGTGTTTTGGATTCGTCGCGAGCTGAAACCAACTTCTCCGCAAGACATTCAAGACATTAACGATATTTTGGAAGCGGAAGCCGGCACATGCCTCGACCCCTATTTGGTTTCCCTGTGGATCCGGAAGAATGCATCCTGGTAATTTGAGTTTCGCACCTCGAAATCACTCACCAATAAATCCTGGGGACTGGAATACCCCCGACTCACGCGGTTTTTTATCGCTCAATTCGTTGCCGCGAGATTCTCTTACAGTTTTTTACTTCCGGGGAAACAGGCGGAAAAATTCCCGTTCTCGAAATATCACGTCGTTGCTGAAAACCATTTGCGGAAGATGAGTCATGTCACAAAAAAGGAGGTTTTCCGACCCTGTTGGTCAACCCCCAGGTGGACCGGCAACAGAGGTCATAAGGATATGCGCCGAAAGACGCTTTGGCAGTTCGGTCTTATACGTACAAATATTACAACGTTTGACCGCACCACCGAGTCGGACAACTTGGCCCATAACTATGTACGCGGCCATTATTTTCTTTAACAGCCAAGGGTTGTTTGTGTAATCGAGCGGGCGGACGTAGCACTAACAACGCAGCAAATGCATAAGACCTGCCTCCCAATTAGACACCATCCTTGCGAAGCATAGCAAGCCACTTAGGCATTTAAAAAGCATTTCCATTTGTATCTACTCATCGTTTAGAATAAACTAAACGTACAGTACAGTTAGAGGTGATAAAGTGGAAAGAACGAAAGCACAACGCTCGTTGATGAAGGCATTAGGGATACAAAGCGGATTTTGGAGCATGGGCCGGATTACAGGGGAACTGTACGCCGTTCTCTACACCGCCTCCAAACCGCTGACGCTCGCGGAACTTTCCCGGGAGCTGAACGTCACCAAGGGTAATGTCAGCGTGGCTATCCGCCGGCTCGAGGAGCTCGGAATGGTGCGACGGCATTATGAGTTGGGAGACCGGCGGGTGTTCTTTGACGCCAATATCGACTTTTGGGATATTAGCCGGCATTTCCTTGGGAGACGATATCAGCCCACATTCGCGGCCTCATTCCAATTAATCGCAGATAGTCTGCGACAAGCAGAAAGCGAAGGAGACACCTTCGTCTCAGAGCGTATCCAAATGCTCAAAAACTTCTATGATGTCCTCGATCAGCTAACGAATTTATTAATGGCCATGACGGCTAACGAACTGGCAAGTCTCGTTCAATTAGCAGGTAATGCGTTGGGTCCTGGAGCCGAAGACGTCCCCGGAGAGTGAAAGGAACAGTGCCTTATGCAGCGCACGATGAAATTCTTTTTTCCTATGATGCTCGTCATTGGCGGAGTAGCAACCGTCACAGGTGTTAATGCGACAACGCGTCCCGCCACCATGGCTTATAAAGTCAGCGGGCCGGCAACGAGAATTACTAACCCTTCCCAATATGTTCGCACTGCATCGTTCAACAACAACAACGTGCTGGTGACGGCCCCCGCCTACTACATCGTAAAGGGTGTTCAACAGGACAAGCAATGGCAGTATCCATTTTCTGTCGTAGTCACCGGTGCCACAGTGGCCACGATTCCGCTAGCCATTAACCAGGCCCATCATACAGAGCTTGTCGAAGTGGGTATTCCCACGCCCAGGCTACTCCGACTGGCCAATCCGACTCAAGGCGGAATGAGCCACAAGAGTACCGTGGCACTCCGCAACAAATAAATGAATAATGATTGGACCACTTGCCCATTTTTCAAGGAGGGGCCAACGGCCCCAGGAACAAACCACACAGCTATGGCTACGATGGCGTGGGCTTTCATAAAAAATCGCAACTCGGGCGACCCAAAAATACTCTAATCGTTTTGTGGAGACCGTGAGATTCCGATCAATTCCTCTTCAAGGGGAGCGGAATGATTGGCGTCTAAAAAGAGTGTATGGTGAGGATGCGAAATTCAAGCTTTACATCAAGAATACTGAATGATAATTATTGTCTAATTCCACGATATTACAACCATAATATCATTACACGACTGATTATATGACAGCGGTGCGCATTGTTTGCCCCACTGCGAAAGGAGCAATTCATCCCCCACCTAAGAAGTGTGGGACTTCTGGCCACAGAAGGTTAAAATGATTGACCTATTACTAGAATCTATACACCGCCCGATCAAAGTCAAAATTGAGAGAGCTCGGCCCCCGGACACCTCTGTTCTCATTTTTCAGCCGAGGTGTCCGGGACATCCCAAAAGGACATTAAAAGTCTTGACTGACTTTCTTGCTCAACATTCCCCGGTGGAGGCTTTACGATCGAGAGGAGCTGCGGGTGAATTAGAGGTTGGTGACGACGGCACATCCTGGAAAAGGATTTCCGGATATCGCACACGGAGAAGTGATTTGGCAAACTCATTCGCCCACTGTTCCAGTTGCAGGGGATTGGGTTGGGCCACGGGATTGCCTGCCATATCAACAAATTCCACAATCACTTTCATTCCGGCCCCTCCTTCCTTATGCACTCCAGCATATGGGCGAGATCACAGAAATAGACCGGTAAAGACTGGATCGTATCCCCCCGCTCGTGAAATCCTTTAACCTGATGGGCTCTAGTCAAAATACAATCAGCCCTAAATGCAGACATCACTGTGCATATAGGTCCAATCATAAATTGCAACCGAGACGGTTGTGTTCTCAGGTTCACCTAAAGAATCTTCTCCACTCCCTATAAACATGATCAATGAGATCCCTAGCCTTATTGCTGTGAACAGAATAGATAAGAAGGAAAGAAGAATCGTAAAAGACCGGCAATTTGACCTCAACATACCCGCTCGGTTCTCTTTCATCGGAGGGCCGGGCGACACAGCATCATAGCCGTGTCAAGTCGAGAGCGGGCAAAAAGGCTAACGCAGCACGAGGATAAACCACACAACGCCACTGCAAATGGCCGCAGTTCCGATAAACCACGGCGTAATCTTTGAGAGTGTGGATAGCCAGGTATCAGGATATTTTGCCTTAATCTTGGGATGTTCTTTCACAGCCATAGGAAGGAGAATGCCACCAAGCATCATCATTGCAGCAAAATTAGCCCAAAGCAATGCCTCCCCCCTTCCTCCCAAAATACCCTACGGAAAATCAGCATTTAGTGGTTGATGTGACAGAGATCACTCCCAATCCGTTAAAGGTGCCTGACAAAGCCCATCATCATACGTATTGGCATCTGCTTCGAACATTCAGGAACTACTGAATAGTTCCCACGAGTCACTGATGCGTGGAGCTGTTTTTCGGAATTCGTGAATCTTATCTCGGCTACATTATGCCAAACGAAATTATGTCCACAAGCCAAACACTTTCAAAATGAAACGCACTACTGTAAGCACAATCCCCGTGACAGTTTCACGTATCAGCTTAAGCGTTAGGAAAGATCGATAGATTTCCCGTCCCATACCACCGCAATGGTCAAAAAGAGCATTCTGAGAAACCGCCTTATGATCCAGGGCGTGCGGTTCTAAAGTCAAATACACTCACCATAAAGAATAAGCCGGCTAAAATCGGAAAAATCCGATAGATCGTCATGTAGCTCATGGCAAAGGGGATCATCCAATGAGCCAAAATGGCCACGACCGGATAGCCACTGAGTAGAAAAAGGGGGATAAATGCCCCGAGCAATAGTTTCTTATTCATATGTGGAGAACGTCCCTTGATAAGAATTGTTGAAACGTAAATACCTAACACACGAACGGTAAAAGCGACTGGGTCCACATCGTCATCTCGCCATGAAATGTCTCGGCCGCAATCCGGGCCACCCGCTGTTGTATCGTATACTCAACTCCCAGCAACAGACAGAGTCCGACCACCCAGAGAGTATAACCGACCCATGAGCGCATCACATTCTATGCATCTCCTCATTTTTTAGCATGATGGTACAACATCTACCGCTGACCCCAGAGGCAAATGAATCTTAAAGCTCTCTTCCCCTTCGAGAAGAGGGTGCATGAAAGCCAATTTCCTCTTTATTTTCCCAAGGCTAAGTTCGTCCCCGCAACCCTTCATGACCCGCCTTTGACACATTTTCCCTCGACAAATTTCGTCATATTTTAATACGGAACGACCCTGAAATCCTTTCCGGACTAGAAGGTATTTTGGGTGTTTGACAAGCAAGGCTATTGAACATTAAACCATCCCGCATGCTCTTTTACGGCCTCCCGAATTCCTCGGATCGTCGGTTCCTCTACATGAGGCGTTAAAGTCGAGTATAACAACCTATATAAGTCGCACTTAATTTTTCTTGGGATCGCCCGGTAGTCGTGTTTTCAACGTATAGCCGTGAGTGTTCGGGATCTTTACCATGAGACTCATTCGCGTTGACCGATCTATTCGCCTCGCCTGGCCTCAAGGATGTCCCTTACAACCCAGAAAAAATGGAAAACTTTCCGAAGATTTACATAGCATAACATTCTGTTATATTTGCGCTTAGGCACTACAACTTCATGGATGTGCAAACGCTCGGTAACGGGGTCAATACGCATGGGACATTCTGTTCGCCATAAAGGGGCCAGTTTCCAGCAGGGGATCAAGCGTCGTCCGTGGCAGATGGTGGCATACCAGAGGATGTTTGACGACAAAATCTTTGGATTCACGATAGAATGAAAAGTTTTCCATTGATGGATGTCCTAACGTGCGGAGGCCATGATGATATTTTTCGATATCGACGAAACACTCTTGGATTTTAAGGGCGCCGAATATCTCGGAGTAGCCGCGATATACCAGGAGTGGCAAAAACATTTTAATGAGTCCCAAGACCACTTTTACGCGCGGTGGTGCACAGTAGGAAAACACTATTTTTCCCGGTATTTGGCCGGAGAACTCACTTTTGAGGAGCAGCAAATCGCACGCGTGCAAGACTTATTCAGAGCCACCTGCCAAACTGTGAGCGAGACCCAGGCCTTGGCGATCTTTCACCTCTACCTAACGAACTTTCAGGAGAATTGGACGGCATTTTCCGATGTCTGGCCCTGTCTTCAATCCCTGGCCGGACATCAGCTGGGAATTATCAGCAATGGGCAGACCAAACAGCAGCAAGCGAAACTAGAAAAGTTGGGAATACGTGACTATTTTGAGGTGATAGTGACGGCAGAGGACACGGGTTTCGCCAAACCGCACGTGGCCATCTTTCGGACTGCGGCCGCGAAGGCGGGAATACCCCAAGAGCAGTGCACGTATTGTGGAGATGATTGGACTACAGACATGATGCCTTTGGCATCCGCCGGAATGCAAGGCATCTGGATCAATCGGCGGGGCGAGACGGCGGGGTCCTTAGGGAATATCCAAGAAATCCACAGTCTGACGGAACTGGCGCATCACCTGTGATACCCCACTCCCCGTAAGGCGGCGCTCATCCTTATCTCAATAAACTATCTAAGTTATCGCGAAATATGTCCTATGTTTCCATTGGGGATGGGATCCTTGTTGGCTTTGCGCCTATGACAATGGATGGATATCTTAGCCACCTGTACGTGCACAAAGATTTTCAACGACAAAGGATCGCCTCGGATCTATTACAACGTGTTGAACAAGAAGGTTCGCGTCACGGGACGAAACAGATTTCGACTGATGCCAGCATTACTGCCACACCATTTTTTGAACGTAAAGGGTTATTACCATGCGCCTGTGGGATGAGCAGGGACAGAATGTTCTGAACGAACAAGGCGGGAAATGGACGGATGGCAGTTTAGTCTGCTAAAGGATCTTTTGCAAATGAGCAGCCAGAAGCCAACGTCGTGATTTACCGAGGACAGGTGACGATAGGCAAGACCGTTCTGTGGGGAGCATGGGAAGGGCCAGAAGATGATCCCGTGTTTTGGTGCGGCTCATCGCGAGCTACACCACTAGATATGTTATGCCACTATTGATCGGACGAGGACTCCTTTTTTCACGAGTCCGATTACACCCATCCCAATGCGTGGGCTTCTTCCTGAATATTTGTTATCGACCATGGTCATTATGTATACTGCAACTATCATCATGACGGCAATGCTTCAGGCCTTAAGGGGCTTGCGATATGAACCTGGATGAGTAGTTGTCATCTCAACGGGTACGGACTGAAAGTATTCCCATGTCTTATTGCCAGAATAGAAATATCAGTGTGCGCCAGAAAAATCGGGATCATTGCAGAGAAGAAGTCACATCCCCTTTCACTTAAAGGCGAGGATTCCTCGACTCGGGAATCCTCGCCTTTGCGTCGGGGCTGGCGGCGATAAGGGGCTGCCTTGCCTTTCTTCGCAGGAACAACTTTGGTGCGAGGGTCAATGCCACGCCAAGACCCACGGGGTATTGATCCGCCTTGACGTAAGTAATCGTGTGTTCGCATGTTTAACACCTCCTTCTTTACTCTAACGCAAAAGACTTCAAAAGACGACAATTCAATTAACGAGGCCAAGATGCCGGCAAAGAATCATTAGTAGACGTGGCTCCTCTGCCTCAAGGAAGAGGATTTTTGTGGGAAACTCACGAAAGCTTTACTGCAAGGGGTTCGCCAAAAATCCTCCTAGCCAATCCTTTGCGATCAACTTTGTGGTTACTTGTTCGGTCCATTTTCCACCATTGACACGAGCATTTCGGCAAGGTTTTTTTCTGCCTAGGACGCCAATATATTGCATGGTGCAACCCGATAGAGAAATCGTGAGTTATTGAAGTTTTAAGTTTCTATCCTACCCGTTCCAATCATCAGCGCTATATTGCGTAACATTGAAGTCTGCAGCCAGTTCAATCCGATTGCATGAGATCACCAAGCACCATAGAGAATGAAATTAAAGGAACTACCATCTCGATCTCTTCTATTAGTCACGAAATGGAAGCTGATAACTGCTCACCCTCGGATGAGGCACGCGGCGGAACAGGCATTGTGGTCGTTTCAATGTAATTAGCCGAATTGCAGCATGAAGGAAATTATGTTTTGGGAACCGATTTCTACTCTTGGCATGCCCTATACCAATTTTCCTTAAGGCACGGCTGATCGGCGTATGTTCTGGCTCAACCACAAGATGACCCGATCGAATGTCGGCAGCTCACGCAAGCTGTCGGAATCAACCCTGCGCGCTCGTTCGTTCAATGCTCCTAACCGAAACAATGCGGCTCGCACCAGTAGTTGCAAGAAGGTCCGAGTTAGGGGAACCAAAGGTAAAATATCATCCCACGCATACCACAACATGCCGTCCATGAGAATCACGGCATCGGCAAAAGCGGCGGGACGCCAATACGGTGAAAAGTCGATAACCGCCGGAGTCAATCCGGCAGCAAACAAAACATTACCCGACAAATCTCCATGGATAGCCTGGACCGGGAGGTCCAAGGGCTCCCACAATTCGTCCAGTTTGTGTGCTTGGTTTATCGTTTCCGGTAACCATTTTATACTTGTCTCTTTCCAGGCAACACGATCCGCCACTGCCCACCGATGCGAGCGTTGCCCGAGAAATATAGGTGTCGTAACTAAGGACAGAGCTCGATGAAACCGTGCGGAGATTTCAAGTATTTGATCCCAGTGCCCCTTCGGTCCCGCGACACCGTCAACCCAGCGAGAGGCCATCCATCCCGACTCGACCCAGTTCCCTCTTGAACTCCTGAGTGGCTCCGCAATCCGGAAGTCGTCGGGAACCAGGCGCGACAGACACTCCTGGCACCACTCAGCCTCCATGATGTCGTCAACAGGCTTGTAGACAACCGATCCCACCCGAATGCTCCGATTACTGCCGCCATAAAGCTTTGACGCCTCGTCATACAGGGACAAGCCCCATGCCGACAGAACATTTGACGGCATGATATCCCCGATTCGCAGGCCCATACCTGCCACTCCTTTTCGTTGACTATCCAAGCCAACCCATCGAATGCCAACTGTGTGGACAGCTCAAAGGTCCCAAAATTTCAAGTGGGGAATTGAAAGATATTTCACGAGATTGGCTGGTCTGTCACACAAAAATTTGAGCAGAAATGTTACGGGAATAAGGACGCATAGACACTCTTCGGCCACACATTGGTCAACACCCACATCGCAACACCTAAACTATCGGCGGTGCGTGGCCAGATACCACATTCCCCAACCACCGATTATCAACACACCAAAAAGGCCGAGAAGAAATCCCCATATGGAAGCCACCTAAATCCATAGTGACCAACCAAAGCATAACCACCCACACCCATGAGCGCAACCGTAACAGACGCACCCCATTGCAATACAGGAGATGCTTTTCTTTTCCTTTGTCCTGTCATCGAATTCTTCACCTCGGTCCGCCTATGCTTCCACCCCGGTCAAAGGCCGTCTCCCACACGCGGCAATCTCCGACTTAGTGTCGCGCCGATTCGCTTTGAACCCTTAAGTAGCTGATAAAACCATAGACAGCCCAAAAACCTCCGATCAGAAGGCCTTTCAGGAGGTTGGTTACCGACATATTCGGCCAGACCAGCGCAATCAGAAAGATAATGCCCGCAATCCCTTCGAATAACGCCGCCTGGCCAAACGGCGGCCTGACACCCGTCAATTGCTCGAATGATTTTTTCGTTTTAGTCCCCTCCCCCTGCTGGTCATTAACCGCTTGAGGATCTTCGTGATTACACAACGTTCACCAAACACGGCTACGACAATTGTATTGTATTATACCGTAGGATTGAATAAGAATTTTGGAGAAAATAGGTATTGCTAAAACTTGACGTCATAATACCGAAATGGGCACCGGGTCTTGAAAGGCAGTGAACAAAAAAATTCACACGAAATGAATAAAAACGTGATTATTCATTAGGTACCCCTCTATCCGATTAAAGCCTCGCAGACAAAAGAGTCAATCTCTTCGCAATGCTACGGTCACTTCATTTCTGTTCCGAAAATTATTAGGTGGGAGACATCGAGTCGAGACAACACCAACCCCAGGCCTCGTGGAGATCCAAATACTCCCACTTATTTCGGCGTATTCCAAAGCCGTAGAGGGATCCGGGGCCCTGAAGATCCCTGCGGGAGCCGAGACACGAGAACAGGCCTTAGCTGACGCGCGAGGACGGCGAGGGCATCCCTTATCTGTTTTCTCTGATATCTGGGCTTCAGTTTCAAAGTCATAATCGCAAATCGACTCCGTTTGAGAAATGAGGCGGCCTGACACATTAGCCGCACACTGCGATCCACATCAATGCGCATGTCATTCACAATTAAATCAAACGCGTCTCGTCCGACATGTGTTGGCAAATACCGCTGCGCGACCGTCTGAACGTGTTGAACCCCAGGATCTCTACTGAGATGTCCATCCAGTTTTGCGGGATCCACAGCAACGACTCGAAGTCCCTTTGTCCGAAGAATTCGCGTCCATCCGCCCGGTGCAGCCCCCAGGTCCAATGCCAGACCTTTTTCGGGAACCGAAATGTCAAAAACTTCAAAAGCCTCCAATAACTTAAACTCTGATCTGCTCAACTGTCCTTCTTCACGAGCAAATCGCCGGACGCTCCCCGCCCAGTCACTCAAATTATAATTACCGCAGATGCCCCTAAAAGCGCCGAGGTTTCTGTGCACACAATGGAAATGACTCGCTGCGGGCGCCTCACGTCGAGTATGTATCCGTGTTGCACAAATAAGTCTGCCACGGCCGTATTGACATCATAATTTCCGTAGGCACGAGAACTTAATACCCTGGTCTGAACCGAAAAATTTTGAGACCGAGCCATGTGTTCTTGCAAAGCCAAGCTTGCCGCTGCGATAGCGCGCACATCCTCTTCGCCTCCGGTAAGATCAACAGTAACAAGGACGGGGAAAAGATGTCGCACAAAGACACCAGATGTTCGCAACGATGACGAAAGAGTCGGCTGGGATTCTTGTGATTGCACGACAAAGATTCCTGGTCCGACCGTTTCCAAAATTCGTGCTGTCGGGTCGACATGTTGTACATCACCCAAAGCCAGTTCCCATGACTCCGGAGAGGAAGTTACAGCAAATTTGAAATGAGACGCATTCGTCTCAGCCACCGTGTGACCATCCATGCACTAAAGTCTGGTCCGAACTCATCAAAATTACAACAGGACTGAACCTATTATCAAAGCGCTGGCGACCTATTTTTTTGCGACTGTTTTCAACCAGCCAACCACTCCACAAGTTGTTTGATGCAAAAAGTTGGACCCTGAATTCACCAGCCTTGTGATGGGTTGACGCTTAGTTCTCCACTGGGGATGTTATATAGTAGTGGATGATAGGTTCCCCGGCATCCATCCTAAACGAGCACCGATTCTATGTTCCATGGGCGGAACCACCCTCGGTAACCAAGGGTCCAGGAATAGTGCCCAGTGACGACCAGGACTGATTGAGGGTGGCCGCAATAGCCCGAGGTACACCGGAACCCTGTTCCCACTGCCGCAACACAGCCTGCAGGCCTCCTGCACTCAAGGTGTGCAACACCGCCATACCGGCTCCGTAATTCCACTGGTAGGGGTAGCGATAGCCTTTCCGACGAACAAAACCGCGCAGACCCAAGGCCATTTGGTCTAAATGATGAATTCGTTTTTGAGAAACTAAGGTGGCCCGATATTGTTCACTGGCCCGTTGTACGTTTCCCATATCGTCAGGCCGAATGTGCCAGGCCACCAAGTTTGCGAGCCCTTCTAACCACCACACAGGAGCGGTGTGAGCGCCATGATGATGTTGCCAGACATGGGTCAATTCATGAATGAAATACCCCGCAAAAGAATCGGAATCATGCAATTCCCACTGACTGGGGGTTAAAAATTCCACCCGACCGGGTTTTCCCCGAGAAGTGTGGGGTGCAGTGCCCACAACCCATGCATTCTGACCAACATGTCCTATTCTTCGACAAAATTCCAGACGATTCTTCGAAACATACACCCATACATCACTGGTATCCCGCCATGGCCCCACGATTTCACTCATGGCTTGCAGCCAACCGGGCAATGCTTCTTGAATCTGTGTCAAGGGGAGGCCCTCAACGTGACCTTCCCATTGAAATTGGGGCCATTCCCTATTCCGCATTTGGATCCCCCGCATTAAATCAAGATAATCGATTCTATTTTGTAGTGTGACCCTTTATTTCGAAAGGGCCGTAAGGCGCTGATTATCACCGTCATTCGATCAAATTCTCTCACGCAGACTGTCAGATGCTTCGCTTGAGAATTCATGTACCCATTATACAAACACTGGCGCCTAATCTTAGCATCCGAAAAAAATCTAGATACGTCATCGGATGAGGCCAATGATAATGATGGCAACACCCACGAGATCTGCCATGAGTCCTATGGTCCCTATTTATTGCGTTCTCGGGCGATTTGCCCTCGTTTCTCCGGTCGACGCCAACACGAAAGGAATCACCCAAAGCCCCGTCAATCCATCGATACGCCACGAAAACAACTCGTGCCCGTATTCCCAACAGGATTATCCCAATAACTGCCGTGAATAGAAATCAGCATGTCGGACGTTACGGACATTAGTAGCTTGTGACTCGTATACCGAGCATATTCCTCATGGCAAAAACACCCGAAATCACCATCAAGATACCGCCTAAGATCGCCAATACGACTTCCGTCACCCCCGTGCATTTTGACATGATTGTCTTTTACCCACTATCCACCGCGACATTCAGGGTATTTCATCGGACTCAGGAACTCTCTTTCTTGCTGAGCACCCCACAAACCCGTGCCCCTGCCACCATCCCTTCCAATCGACAGGAGAAAGCCTACCCTAGTCATGACCAGCCGTGACAGCGCCATCGGCAACAGGACCACCGATACCAGGCCTGTGGCACAAGTCCACCTTCCTCCGGTCATTTCCCGGATTAAACAGTGACAACCGTCGGTCTTGCCCACCTTTGGGTCTTTAGATCAGTATCGCCTACGGCTGCTAACACCATATCGTCAACTTAAGGGAAATCGGAGAATCTATTGGGCAGCAATAAGAATTTACCACGAATTATTGTCCGACCATGCGCATCCTTATTCCGCAAAGTCAAAATGTTTAACATTACCTGTCTCTCGGATCCTTAAAAAGGCCGCTTTCGAGGTTAAAGATCAAATTTTTTTCAATCCAGACGATTTGCAGCACATCCCTACTACAGACAGCATCACATTTCCGACACCCGAGAAAGTTTCTGCCTTCCATGGGTTTCTTGCATGCGCACAATCAAAATTATGGCCATAACCCAGATTACTGCGACTACCACGAGAATTGTGCCTAACGCCCCGGCAAAGGACAATATAGTCCCTACGACAACGCCCCCCACGAAATACCCTCCATCCCGCCACAAACGATAGACCCCTAATATACTCCCCCGGCGGTCGGGAGGAGCCACATCACTGACCGTAGAGTTCAAGTTGGGATACAAAAGAGCCATTCCCATCCCTGCAATGACGGCCACAATAACCCATGGCCACAACCCTTGTACCAAAAGAAGGCCCATAAACCCAGCCCCTAAGAGAATAAAACCTGTCACAATGGGAACCTTGCGGCCAATATAATCCGACAAAGAGCCTGTGCCGAATTGACTCAACCCCCATGCTCCCGTATAGCTGCCGCTAATCCAAGCGATGTTCATCACTGACACATGGTGCGCGGCCAAATATAGGGGCAGAACGCCCCAAGCCACGGTATCAGCCAATTTGTTCACCAGACCTGCCCAGGAGGCGGCCGACAAGGTGGGCTCCTGGAAACTCGTAAAAACAAATGACTGCCACCCCGAATGTCTCTGAATCTCTGTCCTGTGGGGAGTCCCGGAAGAGAGCCGCGTTTCTGTTGCAACCCATTCACGGGTATCACGAATGAATAAGAGACTGGTGATGAATCCGATTCCCACCACGACCGCCGCGAAGGTGAAGGTACTTGCCGTACCCGCAAAGCCGACGAGATATCCGCTAAACCATGTGGCTATGGCAACACCCAAATAACCGGTGGCTTCATTGATGCCCATAGCCAACCCACGTTGGCCGGGACCAACCAAATCCAGTTGGGCACTAATAGTCATGGTCCAAGCAAATGCTTGGTTGGCTCCCAAAAAGACATTGGCCACTACCACAGCCCACCAGGCATGGACTCCCAATAAGAGGGCCATCATGGGAAAGCCAAAAACCCAACCCCAAATCAGTATTCGGCGGCGTCCCACGCGATCCGACCAACGGCCCGCTACCAAATTTAAGGGAGCTTTCGCCAATCCAAAGGAGGCAATAAACGCCATCGTACTTAAGGCCCCCACATGATACACCTGGTGGCCTAACAGTGGCACGATGGCCCGTTCTGTGCCTACGGTGAGTCCCACCAAAATGGTATTGGCCACCAACCATAAAAATTGCTTCAAATTGGGTCCAATCCCATGTTGCTTAAACATAGGCCGTCACCGCGAGTAGTTCGCTCGTTAGACTCCGTTGGACACTCACCCTCCGCGCCATTTTAGAAAAAATACCACGAATACTCCGATAGCAAGACATCGGAACCTTGTTTCCAACCATTGTGCCATCATCCGTCTCAAGTGAATCCTCTCTACCCGGCGGCACCTTGAGTCCTATCCAATCTCCCGGAATACTTTCCTCTATACTCGTCATTTTGCCGTCTCCCCCTTGTTCGTCCCGTTCCAAACCATCCGTTTTTCCGCATATGCAAATATAATGATCAATAGAGATTTTGGTACCATGAATTCAGAAGTCGAAAGAACATGATAGATGAGAATCCCTTATTGATATCAACGCTAGGCTTTCCCATAAGATGGCGGATTCTCGAAGTGATTTCATGACAACCGGATCCTTGTGGAAATAAAGAAGATCCACCATGGCATGTACGCACGTAGTCTTGTACGCTATTTTGAATTGACCGCGGAGAACAGCATCCCGCGATTCAGTGAATTTAACTCAGCAGAACCTAGTCACCCACGTGTCGTTGTACCTGAGATTACAACGGATCAATATAAAAAAGTTTTTCTCGTCCTCAAATGGCTGCGGGGGATAACGACAATTTGGCTCTTATGCCCCTCCTTCGGCATTTTGCCGACGAATTTCCGCAAAATCCGGGGAACGGGGCGGAAGAGACGTCAAGATAAACGATTGGAACGCCTCTGTTGACATCCTCCGGCAAGCCATATTGTACCGCCGTTCAAACCCAATGGTGGAAACGACCTTTCCACTAAGATCCCGGCCTCACGTAGATCCGGCAAATGCCCCCGGATAAATCTCAACATAATCCGGTAATGTCAAAAGCCTTTCGAAAAGGCTTGTGTAAAGCATCGAAGCTCCTTCCTCGGCCACGAGATCCGGGCGCCCTGCATCCCCTATGAGCAGGGTATGACCCGTCAGAACACACCATGGCTCCTCTCCCCTCTTTTTGTCCGTTACCACCACGCTCACATGTTCCGGAGTATGACCCGGAGTGTGCCAAAACTCGAGGACCACATTGCCCAGAGTTAAGCATTCTCCGTCTTCAACGGACAAAAACGGCACCGCCAGAGAGCTGGAATGGTGCATGACAACCTCCGCTCCCGTTATTTCTGCCAATCGGCGAGCCCCGGAAAGATGATCGGCATGAAGATGCGTATCGATCACATAACCGAGAGACAGTGCATGTCTTTGAAGAGTTTCCAAGTAAGGTGTTGCATCAGGAAGCGGGTCCACTACAGCAGCCAAACCATGAGTACCGCACCCGATTAGGTAACTGGCGGCCACGACGGGCGAATCGTGAAGAAATTGGCGAAAAAACATAGACAATATCCTCCAATCCGTGTATTCGGATATAGTATAACATTCCAGATTTGTTTTGTATAAAGAATCTTAAATTCTTTAAGAGATGAGTTCAATCCTTGGAGCAACCCATTGGAACTATAATAGAAGCCTGAGGGGAAAATATTCCGGAAAGTCGGGCCAATGGAAGATTGTATCCGAACGACATCGGGGTTTTCCGAGGCGATTTATAATGTCCGTCTCATCACGCTAAATGACTGTCCCGTGGGGCCGGGTTTAGGGTGGGTTGCCAAGAACAGCGCGAGAGGCACCTCTTCGGGACGCTTGAACCATTCTCCTTCGAGGGATGATACTCTACTTAAATCGGTATCAGTTCTTGCCATGTCTGTATCCACGGGTCCCGGAATAATTTCGTTCACACTGATGTAGTCAACAGCCAATTCATCGGATAGAACACGGGTAAGCATCCATAGCCCAGCCTTCGAGCAGGAATAGGCTGATTGGCGAATCCGACCATGATGTCCTAGTCCTGAACCCATCATGATGGGCCCACCGCCACGAGTTTTAAGCAGGGGAATCGCTGCGCGGGTGCAGTAATATGCCCCAAACAGATTGACTTCAGCAATGCGGGTCCACAGTGCCGGGTCACTATCCTCGATGCAAATATACTCAGCGTCCACTCCGGTGTTAAGCACCAAGATGTCTATCCCACCGTAAGTCTTTTTAACTTGCGCAAACAAATCGGTTACTGCTAGCAAATCGGTTACATCACACGTGACGGCCTCACTACGACCACCCAAGGCGTCAATGGCGGCTACCGCGTGAGCTATTTTCTTCAGTCCACTTTACACTGCCACCGTCGCGCCCGCATTGGCGTATGCACCGGCTATGGCCTGCCCAATGCCCTCGAACGGCTCCTGTAACAACCACTATCTTATTGTCTAAACAATGAGACACGCAAATCGCTCTCCCACAAATTCGAGACAATTCCCAGTAAAAGTTAATTCATCCTCAGAGTACAGACAAACGGACTAGTACACACTTACGTTCTGTAGTGCCAAACCCATGTTACATATAGTTGCAAGGGATCAGCCTCGGCTCGAAAAATCGAATCGAATCGATCGACCACTCCCTCCTGGCTGTTCCAAATCCTTGCGATTGTGAGAACTTCCAACGCCTACAATCGAGGGCTTACGGCGGATTTAATAAATCGGACATAACAACCAATCGTTCCTAGCCAGATAACCCTCCACCACCAATTCTAGACCCTTTACCGACCTTCGCATCATAGGAAACCAAAAGGTCAAGGACATGAAGCAAGGAGAAAGCGCTGCATCTCGTCCTACCGTACTAGTCCAACAATCTCGGCGACACGCAGGGTTTGAACATACCGAGACATCCTTAGATGCGAATCTCCAACCAACGGCATTACGTTGGTTGGAGTTCGTGACGCAATACTCAAATAACAACATTACTGTCGATCTAAACCAATTTCTTGGGGTGCTTGATTCTCTTGCGCATGCGGTGCCCGGGCAAGCTTTACGATCGCCGGCAGCATGTCAAAGAGAGCATCCCGGTTGGTCCTGAGCTCAGTTGCGTTTCCTAAACCAACAATTTGCCTACGCCGCGTAATTTGCCGTTTAATGACGTCCAATATGAACCTTTCAATGCCTCACGGCAACAATAGTTTCTTCAGAAGTCGCTCTAACCAGTACCTCGGCAATGCGCAATCTTCCCTTGGCGAAAGGAATCCGGGTTCAAAATGCCTTGTCATCTGTCAATTCGAGTTATCGGGAAATCCTGGCATTTTTATTTGATTAGGTCAAATTGTGACGTTTTTTGACAAGTTTCTCAACCGTGTTTTCCGTCTTTCAACAGATTACTGGGATCTGCTTGTCAACTTAGCTGATCGGCCTGACCGTTTACAAAGTTGTGGATCCCGATAACCTCTCAACCTGTTGTGACTTGTTACCTTGGCCAAGGAATTGCAAATACAGACCTTTTTCTCTCATTTTTCGGTTACCAATCTTAGTTGACATAGTCAGACAGTAGCCAGATGTAGACGACTGTGCACCGTTCCAGCACGTCAGGCATTAGGCATTCGATCAGCAAAACTCCATAGTAATTCACTTAGGCACAACAGAGAATAGGCATTTGTTTCGGTGGTATTTTAAGCATCTAACCTTGTCGTGGAAAGGCTGAAGTTGGTGACGATGAAGATTTGCGCAACATTTGAATTCGTCTTGGGTCGTGATTGGCTCTACTCGTTAGAAGACAGGCCTTGGGTATGATTTGAAAGCCAATCTGCGATGGTCTCCACGGACAAATGTCTGTCCGCAACACGAACGACAAATTCTTCAATTTCTTGATGTTCACAGGTAATGGAGACGCCATTTAATTGCAGAAACAGGCCGACCGCGGCAAACGCCGTCCGTTTGTTCCCATCATAAAACGGATGATTAAGTATCAATGAGTGAAGCATAGCAGATGCTTTCTTAACGAATGTTGGATATGCATCGTCTCCAAACACGGTTGTTCGAGGACGTGCGAGAGCCGATTTGAGCCCACCAACATCGCGTACTCCATGCAGACCCCCAAAGCGATCAATCACTTGAAAATGAATGTAGAGAACTTCCTCAATACTCAGAAACCTCATCGATCCGCCAGTCCTTTGAGAACGTCCCCATATTCGGCCACAAAACGATCGACTGCCTGGTAGAACTCCGGCGTAATGTCAGAACCTGATGACGGCATTGGACGAACAACAATTTCTCCTTGTTCATTTCGCATGATTTGAACGGGTTGATCCTCCAGATGCATTTCGCGGACCCAATCGGCTGGAATCGATACAGCAAAGCTGTTTCCGGCTTTGAACACCTTTCGTACTTCCATGGCTTTGCGCCCTCCCTCTATTTCTTTCGTTACAACAATTATAACACCACACTCAAACAATTCATCATGTGTTAAGAATCTGAGCACCTCGAATCCTCAAGCTGGTCTTCTTGGGCTTTTGGGCAGAATTGTCCAACAAATCTCGATCAAGGTCCGAAGATATTACATTACGTGAATATGACGTATAATTCATGCACAACTGACTTGCCCCTGCTGCCACAGCAAAATAGAACCGTGCTGCGAACCGATATTCAGGAACTTCTTGCTACCCGGCGTGAGTTCCGCCGACCAAGAAGAAACCGCAAAACACGTTATCACCAGGCACGATTCCTCCACCGCAAGAAGCCACAAGGCTGGTTAGCCCCTTCGGTTAATTGAACGATCTTCTGTCCCTGAGTTAGCGAACTGAGACGATTTTTTGCGCAACGCACGATGCTCAAATCCTCATACCCCGCAGATTTTGTATGGCAAGAGATTGCGTGCGCTCTGTGAAAGAGTGGGCTCGCAGTTAACATATCATCTCATGGAGGAATGAACGCAAAATGACCTTGTGGTTAAACCGAGAAGATATCCTGACTTGTATCAATGAACGCCAATTGATACGAAAGATGCGTGAGGCCTTTATTGCTATAGGAGACAGCGCGCTTTCCTCCCATCGAATTCGCGTAGATCTGTCAAGCATTGATGGAGCGTCAAGCCAAGCATCAGCCATGACTCTGGTACCGGGATCCCTTCCGGGACTTTCATCTTACACTGTGAAAGTTCATGCGAAGTACCCAGAAAACCCCACTAACAAAATGTCGGCTATTCAAGGCGTTATCCAATTGTTTGATGCCCGTAACGGGAAGCTATTGGCGATCATGGACTCGCCCCTAATCACCGCACACCGAACTGCGGCAGCCACAGTGGTGGCAACCGATGTCCTGGCTCGCAAAGATTCACACCGGGTGGCCATAATTGGCGCAGGGGTACAGGGCGAAATTCAGTTCCGTTATCTTCGGCGGATTCGGCAAATCGATTTGGTTTCAGTCTATGACGTATACGCCGACAAAGCAGAAGAATATGCCCGCAGCCGAATCCACGAAGGTCTCGCCTGGCAGGTCGCTTCATCGGTTGCGGAGGCTGTAAAGAATGCGGATATTGTCATTACCGCGACCTGGGCGCGAAGCCCCATATTATATGCAGACATGATCCAACCCGGTACGCACATTAGCGCATTGGGAGCCGATGAACCGGGCAAAGCGGAAATTGCGTACGAGTTATTGCAGCAAAGTCTTTTTGTGTGTGACGATAAACACTTGGCGACCCAAATGGGGGCCTTGAACACCTTTCACGGAGCCGAATCACTGCCCTGTGCCACTCTCGCTGAAGTGCTGCGCAATGAATCGCCCGCTCGGTGCTCTCCCAACGCGATCACGATTTTCGGCAGTGTTGGCCTCCCCTTTCAGGATTTGGTCGCGGCATGGGATGTGTATCAAACGGCGACGGGTCAAGACATCGGACAATACCTTTCATAGCCCAACACGATCTTGGTAGTTGGCATGTCAGAAACTTTATCGAATAGCACCAAGGCAGACGATATCCTTAGTCGCCATAGATCACGCTTGCAGGGGCAGATTGAGGATATCACCTAGGATTGATGAGGTGAATAATCAAGCAGTCCATACCATAAGTATTCGCCGAATTAGCGTGGAATCGCAATCCTTCTCAAAAAGACCCGATTCCTCAAGAACGGCCAATGTAGAATTGTGAGCGTCTCTTTGTCACATCCTGAGAAAACACGACAAGCCCTGCCAACAGAACAATGCTTAAAACGAAGTACTTTAATTCACGAGGAAAGCGTCATCCAAAGATAAAATGTCGCATAGGCTTTCCAAGAATCCCACCCATTCGTCAGTTCGACCAGCTCGTCTTTTGATGGTTTGTGTTCCATCTGTCTGGCAAGTTTCACCGCATTCTGAAGTCCAACATCTTGAATAGGCATGGCGCATGGATCTTTGAAATGCCGCATCAAAACATAGTGAGCCGACCAGGGGCCAATTCCCCTTATGCGTTGGAGCTCCTCGCCAATTTCATGATATCCCTTTAACAGAAGTAGAGTATCCCTGGATACCCTGCCATTAATCATGTTCTTTGCCAATCCAATCAAATATTCCGCTTTACGCGTCGTGAACTGCAGGCTGCGAAGCGTGCCAAGAGACAAGGCAGCCACTTTTTCCGGTGTAGGGAAGAGCCAATAAGGCTGGTCACGCCACATGACATGTCGCCCGGACAATTCCACGAAACGCCTTTTCAAAGTGTAAGCAAAAGGCAAATTGATCTGCTGCCCGATAATCGTCCAGCACAAGGCCTCGAAGAGATCCGTCACACCGATTAACCGCAATCCTCTGAAATCCAGCACCGCTTGGCTAAGAATGGGATCGGTTCTGCCCATTTGGTAAAACGGGGTAAGATTTCTGTCGAGATCAAACCAGTCCCATACATAGGATGCCGCCGCAACCCGTATCGATTGTTTTTGAGGAGTGTCGCCGACGAACCTGACAATAAGTATCCGATCCTGCCAGCTGCTGACTTCTACCAAGACATCTGTATGATTCAGTTCCAAGACTTTATAGACCTTGTTGTTCTCCACTTTGTGAAGACATTCGTCTTGAGAGCGGTTAAGATAGCGGAGATTCACAGAAAAACGAAAGTCCTCAGGTGCTTTGAGAAGCATATACTCGTTGTGATCTCGCCAAACACCGATGGGCAATGACGAAAAGCAACTCTGACATGGTCTGAAACCCAACCGTTCCGCTTCATATCGCGACGAAAATATAATGGAGTTCTCCGGTTTAGCTTGCTGGCATGTCGAATGGCAATATAGTTTCGTGGACTTCATACCTACATACATAGAGACGCTGGCTTTAAAGTCATCACCTGTAAATTCGTTAAGATATGCGGTCATGGATCGAGACATGAATTCTCCCCCTGTCGGAGATTTTAGGAAATCGCAAGTGCAGTTCCACTATGACATAATCCCTGTCATTATTTATCACAGAGATGATCGCAAACTTGTCCTCTTTGCCCTGAATTCTTACCCCCTAGTCGAAATATAGCGTTCCAATAAGTCGCTCTGGGTGAATTGCGGCAAGTTCGAAGAGCAGGTCCTCATTGAGCGGTTGTAAGTTCCTTACTGCGACAGTTACAAGAAGAAGGGATGGCGCATGGTCCCGTCCACACCCCGGGATATGCTTCGTCATGAATTAGACTTTCGCCGTCGCATTTTGACCTACCGGGAATTCTTCATCGTCCTGAACGAACTCCAACTGCACGCCTATCGCGATCCCCTCGTAACCGCACCTTTGAGACAAATCTATGCCCAATGGCGTCAATATCTGACGGAGTTGATTCATCAAGGCGTCGCTTCCCGCCAATTTCGGGCGGGTGTACCGGTGGCAGCTCTGGTTGAAGTGATATCGGGCAGCTTCGGGGGATTGCATTGAGCGCCCTAGAATCGGTGAATGAGGGGGCAGTGAATGACACCATTGACACTTTATGGGCCCTCATAATCCAGCACCTGTCGCCGTGAGAAGAAGCATCGCAAAGAAAGGCGTTTGGAGACGGGTGTGAAGTGATCTGAGCCCTTGACCCATGTCCGTTCCGCCTTCGCGACGATACTTTTCATGGCAGCCGGTAAGATAGCCACCAGTAGTATTGGCCAACGGAAATCCGGAGAATCGTAGCAATACGGATCAAATATGGAACGCAGGGCGTCTTTCCCGTAATAGTTCTTCAAAACCTCGTAAGACCGCCCGTTTTCCCATATGCGGACTTTATAGGTATTGGTGTCACCTTTCTTAGTAACAAGTTCACCCCCGACACCCTCGGTATACACATTGTCCGCCATGAAAACTGCGGCACCGTGGTTAAGTCGTGCGTGAAAGTGTGTCAGGAATTCCGGAACACGGGCTTTCGGCACGTGGGAAAACCAGAAATTTGCTACCCCTCCGTTAAAATGCCCAGGCACTGCGTCAAGCCGATAACCGTCGCCGTGCCAAAATGTGACTTTGTCGGAGTCGAGCGATTTTTCCTTCGCTACCTGAAGAACCTTCCGACAGGCATCCACGGCCACAAACATGACTGACCACCGTGGCCAAAAACTGAGTCCAGTACCCTGTTCCGCACGCAACTTCCAAGACCGTTTTTCCACGAAAGAGCGCTGTCATGGCTTCCCGCAGATGTAGCAATTCACTTTGTCGAAGCGCATCGGCTCTGCCGTACACCTTCTCATATTCCCGTGCCCTTGCCCGATCGTATATGTTCATAGCCGATGATCTCCTCGCTTTCCGACTAAACAGCCTACGGTGCCCGCAATTCAAAGGTTGTGAGAAAGGACAAGAGGGTGACTCACCTATGGCCTATTTCCATCCATTTGGCCTGGCCCGTCGAATACCAATAAGCTGGACTTCCTATTCGTTTTTGCTGTTCACTCTTCGGTCAATTGCTGCAACAGTCCATAGATGTCGCCCAGCACCCACACCTCGGAAATTCTGTCGTTCTTAAATGAGAAGACGGCCGCACCCGCATAGGTTATGGATTTGCGCGTGGGTTTTATCCCCAGACTTCCCCAGTTAATGTTTGTGTGAAAATTTCAACTTTTGGGCGGGTTTCAGCACAAAATGTAAGGTGTAGCGCGAATCGGCCGGATGTCGCGGATTTTGCGCATTGATGAGAGCCAACAAGTC
>JAKACM010000052.1 GCA_021821465.1 Bacillota bacterium | reverse complement strand
GGAATAGGTAGGAGGTCAGAGCGCTCGGCACCGATCCAGTATACGGCAGAAATGGCAATAAAATTCCCCAGGTAAGGTGGGGAATTTTATTTGGCCAAAGTGGGGAATTTTACTTGACAATAAACACGACAGATCCCAACATTCGGGATGGACTCTTATACGCCCCTAACTTATGCAGAGACATCGCACTGAAGCCGCCGTTCTCAGAGTCCGTTCAGCCCGCCTCGTTTTTCTCAGCGGGTCTGAGTGGGTGACGCCCTAGCCCCGTCTCTGAGCCGGCTGTCTCTCCCACTATAAGCTATAAATGGATGTTCCTAGGATACGATCCATTTATTTACGTGTGTTTTAGAAATATTCCTGAAAATCGGCCAATCCTGTCCGTATTGCACTAAGTCGACGCTCTTAAGTGACGCGTAACACGCGCAATCCCCCATCCCTAGAGTAAAAAAGTCACCCAAGAGTTCAAGGAGGACCTCATAAGTCAAACGCATTCCGCCGGAAGTAAAAGAATGGGCAGTGAGGAAATCTGGGTGTTGAATCGTAGTATCAAATCAAACAGAAATCTAGATACGTTACCGCATGAGTCCAATGATAATGGTGGCGATACCTACGAGACCTCCTACGAATGCTATAGCCTTAAGTTGCTGAGACCGTAGAGCACCCCTCCGCCTTTCCCAGATCAACGCCCCCACGAAAGGAACGATCCAGATTCCCATCAATGCATCGACGTTCCACGAAAATGACTCGTGTTGTACTCCACGGAGCAGAACGATTATGCCAACGACCACACTTGATAGAAACATCAGTATGTAGGATGACGTGGATAGCGGCATTTGGCGATTCAGAGACCGTATCCCATTCCTGGCAAAAATACACGCGACCACAAGCAAGATTCCACCGAAAACCATCAACACTACTTTGTCGCCTCCATAGGCACGTTGCGGGTGCAGACGCCATTAATTAACGCATCGAGCGCACTTTATAATAACTATTATTCCCATAAACCTATTATCACACCAGCGGTGGCTCCGCTGCAGCCCCTGTAGCAACTCTCCACGGACCCCCGAGAGCACCAAGTTCGACTCCTGCCATAGCATCACTCCCAACTATGGCTGCCGTACCTCCACCGCCGGTGAAAGTTCCCCCCCATACGTGCTAACTTATGGGGAGCTATCGTACTGAAGACGCCGTTTGCGGGGTCGTTTATGGAGATGCCGTATCCCATGATGAGTGGGTTGCCTCCAGTCTTGAATACCGGGAAATCCTGGCACGAGTTGGCAGAGGTCATGCCCGATCCGTGGGGTATAGGGCCAAACGGCGCGGGATATCGGCGGGGACGGGATATCCATAGGGAAAATAAGAACCGTCCCGCCGTCACGGTCCGTGCGTTGAAAAAAATGGGCCACAGCCAGCGCGGCCCGTTTCGGACCGAGCCGCGGCAACAGGCGTTGATATTGGGCTCCCAAATAGGTATTTTTGCTATGACTGGCGGCCCGGGCCGCTTCAATCAAGGCCGTGCTTTCCAACAAATTATAGAGCGGTTTTCCATACGAGCCGGTGGACTCCATGAGGACATGGGTGATGCCCTCGGCCCGTAACCACGCCTGTAAGGCGTGGAGATTATCCGTGAGGGTCCCAAAGGTCCGGGTTTCTTGCCGACTGGTGGTCAATTGATCGGGACCTTGATGCCGGATCGTCACCCCCACCGATTCTTTATGCACATCAATTCCTGCACCGTGAAAGACTTCCACTGGCACAGTGCTTCCCTTTCTGGGCGTTTCTGGTCCTCTCGGGCCAGGGATCTCAAGGATTCTGTGCCGCGTGCGTGGCAAGCCCGCAACAATGTGAGGTGCCCGGGGCATTCCCGGTCAAACTGTTACACGGATGCATGATCCCACAGAAACGTCGACCATCACAAGAAAACGCATAGAAGTACTTCGACATTCCCCCAATTTTCATGCTGCGAGGTACCGAAAAGCGGCATGAAAAACTGTTAACTTATTTTGTTGACTCCATGAAAAAGGTTGGCATGTTAGAGATAATATTAAAGGCTAATTTTGGGGTCAAAAGAGTAGCCGACCGCATGCTTGGCCAGTATGAAACCTTGTCCAGTACTTCTTGGAGGCTAACCGAACCTTGTGACAGATGGCTCCTCGTCGTATCCTCTGAAAATGGACAACCATTACGAGACTATCAGGCAGTAGTGTGCACTGGCGTCGAAGTGAATTTAATTGGCTGAGGAGCAGTGTTCTACTAAATTCTGGACAATTCCCGATTTTTAGTTCCGATTCTTGAAACGGTATAAGCCCTCTCGCCATACGAAGCAATGACACGGCGAGAAAATGGCATCACAGTTAAGTCTCTGAGAGCCGTTCTAAAAGACCTATTTTGAATTATAGAATAGAAGCATGAAGGAGAAGGGCCCATGGATATCATCGTTCGAAGAGCAGTTCCTACCGATGGAGCACGTATCGCGGATATTTACAATCAGGGCATAAGAGCAAGAACGGCAACATTTGAAACCGAACTGCGATCAGCAGAAGAACGTCAGAAATGGCTTGAGGAACATCAGAGCGCGTTCCTGCAGTCGTGGCAATAGTTGATGGAGTTGTAATGGGCTTTGCATACGCTGGCGAGTATCGTTCACGTCCGTGTTACAGAGGAATTGGTGAATTCTCTGTGTACGTAGACGAGAATTTTCGGTCCCATGGTATCGGTAAGATGTTGCTTAACGCTATGATTGAGGAAGCCAAAACCCTTGGATACTGGAAGTTAGTTTCTCGCGTTTTTGACTTCAATATCGCAAGCCGTGAATTGTGTCGAGCATGCGGATTCAGGGAAGTGGGTACGTATGAGAAGCATGGCAAGTTGGACGGGAGGTGGGTAGATTGCGTAATAGTAGAAAAAGTTATTGCGGAGAACATAGATTAAATACGATGGCTGCACTCCGATATGGAACATGTGGGATTTGATTTCACCTTCAGTAAATGGCATGAATGTTTAAAGGTGCATAGTCGACGTTTGCGTTGCAACACTGCGAGAATCACGCGCTTAACAGCTAAGATTGAGTCCACAAAACCAACAACCGCCGGAGAGCCCAAGAGGCCGGCCCACAACGTACAACATACGGGTATGGCGACGATTCGTGTTCAAACTATCACAAGCCATGTACGTCACACTTTCACAAACGAATGGTTCTTGAAGCCAGTGATGGAAGGCGAACTTCGGCGGGAAATGGTGGAGACCACGCCTCAAGAATGTGTAGGCGCATCCTGTGCCGATGGTGCCAAAATGGTGCCATTACGTGAACCAATGGCACCACATCAGAGGAAACGAGTGACGATTTATGAACCCCAGATACCTCGAGATAAACTCCGGAACCCTCATCAGAAATAGCTTTTTGCCTACTTTGGGCTATGCATGATAAAACGGATGAACCTCTTCACAAAGGCCCGTGCCTGACTCTTAATTCAGCGAGTCCACGGTTCGAGCTCGTGCACGCCCACCATCCATAATCGTTACACTGCAAGCGATTGCGGTCTTTTTGTTAGATAGCCTTCCGCCCCTACGAGCGACTGAACAGCATATGCCGCCAGGGGATTTGAGGCACATGATGGACAAACAAAGGGATTCACTGAGTCTAAAATTAGCCATATGCTCATGATATCTCGCTATAGGGAAAAAAGACTGGGACTCTCAGAATGTTCGATCCTTTAAAAGGAATTTTCACTGACCCCATCGCTGCCATCAGTGGCGATACCGCTATTGTTAGAGCACGTGACGGGTCTTCCATCGCACTACGTTGTGGAACCTGATCCCCGATGCCTGTGATTCGAGAATTCAATGCGATGGGACCGGATATGGTGGTAGAAATTCAGACGATGGGGACCCCGTGGGAAGAAGCCAACAGCGAATGGATACAGGATTAGATCGACACAGATAGGGATCCGGACGAGGCCGAACCGTTAGCGGTGCGCATCGAATTGGTACTTCTGCAATTGGATCACTCGCCCACCGTTCTGTTGCCGACCTACCGAATTGCCAGCGATTTGGCGTTCCGTGTGGTCGTGACCTGTCAGATGACCGACTCGCTCGGTGTGTGGCGATTGATGTTTGACCCTGATCCCACTGACGAATTCTAAGAGGACGTTGGCCGATGAGGACGGTAGCCAAATTGCGGATGGATTCTCACACGCTCTAACTTATAGAGAGGCATCGTGCCAAAGACACCGTTGTGGGGGTCGGTGAGTTCGATTCGTTTCCTTCAGTGGGCTGGAATGGGTGACGCCCTAGCCCCGTCTGTGAGTCGGCTGTCATCCCCGAGATCCCGCCCATCTCATTCGGGTGCCGACATTCTCTCCCAAGTCCAAGTCCCAGTCCCATCCATTTATGGATGGGACTGGGACTTGGGAGCCATTGGTTTAAGTATATTAACTCAAACATTAAGCCCCACGCTATGCGTGGGAGAACTAAATAGGAGAAGCCGTGAGGCATGATGTTGAAAGTCCTCCATTGCTATACTGAGAATGGTTTCGCCATCCAATTCCCAAGCAAAGGAGGACGGTGCCCGTGGGTGCCAATAGTCTGTCCCACACCCGCTGGGATTGCCGTGATCATATCATATTCATCCCGAAATATCGGCGAAAGACTTTCTTTAAAGAGGTCAGAAAGGAGATCGGGGACATACTGAGGACGCTCTGTGAGTACCAGGATGTAGAGTGGGTGAAAGGGAGCATGAGTGCGGATCACGTGCATAGATACGTGAAAATACCGCCAAAGCTAAGTGTGTCAGAGTTTATGGGCTACCGCGAAGGGAAAAGTGCACGGATGGTCTTCGACCGTTTTCCGCAAATGAAGCAGGGGCGAGGGCGACATTTGTGGGCGCGGGGGTATTACGTGAGCACGGTAGGAGTCAACCAGGATGTCATCAGAAAGTACATTGAGCAACAAGAAGAGGCGGATATCATCGAGGACCAGGCGAGTCAATAAACCCCTTTAGGGGTAGCCAAAGAAGAGGCCGGCGAAATCACGCCTTCAGGCGTAGCCAGCATCCTGCCCTTATAGGGCCAAATTCAAGCCACCCGTTGAACGGGTGGTGTCGTGACTTCGTAACGACCGTAAAGGCTGATATGTTGCCAGGCCACGGGGAGAAATGTGTTGCAATGCCCCGGTATCTTGCTCCTTGTCCTGTCGGTACGCTAGTCGAGATTACGGAGACCTTTCAATCCATTTATGCCGAGGGGAAACAACAGAAAATTCAGGCGGTCGAACCGATGCAACGAGTGGGGATGAAAAGGAATATCTTTTACCGCAGGGTCAAAGAATACGAAGCGAATCTGTGACGATTGATTCGCAATCAGTGTGGGAGGACGGTTTTGTGTTCGTCCACCTTTTCGAGAGGATGTGCAAAAAACACATAACCAGAATCCTTGACAATTCTCTTGCACAGGAATATAAGTATATTGTGATGAGGTGATATTGTTGTACGAGCAAGAGATGGAACTCTTTCGCGCTTTAGGCGACGCGACGCGACTCCAAATATTGGGGTTGTTGCGGGTGCGGCAGGCTTGCGTGTGTGAGTTGGTCGCACTGGTGCCCGTGAGCCAACCGGCAGTGTCTCAGCACCTGCGCAAATTGAAGCAGGTGGGGCTCGTGCGCGAACAACGCGAGAAGCAGTGGACATTTTACCAGTTGCGCGACGATGTTTCGCCAGTCATCGCCGAGATCATCCGGGACTTGCCTCATTGGTCCGAAGCGGAGGCATGGCTTGTCACCCATCGCGTGGATACCACCTGTGCGGTGGGGCGGCAGACACCTATCGATACCGACATCTTCGGCCCCACAGTGACGTTTTAAATAACGTAGGCCTGTGTGTGAACCACGCGGAAGGAACCGATTATTGGAAGGAGGGGAATTATTGGAAGCTAAAATGAAGGAATTGCTGGCCATTGCCGCGTCTGTAGCCAGTGGCTGTGTTGCTTGCTTGGAGACGCATATGACCTTGGCGCGACAAGCGGGGGCAGAGTCCCGCGACATTCAAATGGCGGTCAATATTGCTCGTGCCGTGCGCTTGCAAGCGGTCACCACCATCGATGATTTGGCCACGCAATGGGCACACGGTGATCCCATTGCAGTGATTGCGGGCAATACCGGATGCGGTCCCGGTTGTCGCTGCTAACAGGAGGCGTGATCGATGACTATTGAGATCTTTGATCCTGAACTGTGCTGTTCTACGGGTGTTTGTGGATCGGCTCCCGATCCTTCCCTGATTCGTATTGACGCGACTATTGCGCGATTGCAAGCCGAAGGGGTTGCCGTGAAGCGCTATCAACTGAGTCGCCAGGCTAGCGCGTTTACCGAAAATGCCGTCGTCTATCGGACGTTGCTGGAATCCGGTACAAGTGCCCTGCCCATGGTGGCTATCGATGGCACGGTGCGATTTGTGGGCCGTTATCCGACGTACGATGAAATTCGGACTGTCCTGTTGGACATCATGGCAAAGAAGGGCTAAATGATGCGGTACCTGTTTTTTTCAGGAAAGGGTGGAGTGGGCAAAACTTCACTGGCTTCTGCGACGGCGGTTACATTGGCCGACGGGGGACAGCGCGTACTGTTGGTGACCACGGATCCGGCATCCAACCTTTCCGATGTTTTCGAACAAGAGATTGGACCCCAACCTCAAGAGGTCCTGATGGTCCCAGGGTTAAAGGCGCAAGAAATTGATGCCGAAGCGGCAGCTCGGGCCTATCGCGATCGGGCACTCAGTCCCCTTCGAGGGATCCTTCCCGACACCATGCTGAGTACTTTAGAAGAACAGATGAGTGGACCATGTACCGTGGAAATTGCCGGGTTTGATGAGTTCGTGCGTTGTATGTTGACCCAGGACTATGATGTGTTGGTGTTTGACACAGCACCGACGGGGCACACGTTACGACTCTTAGCATTACCCTCGGCATGGTCGGTGCACATCACGGAAAGCGAACAAGGATCGGGTCAGACCTGCATCGGGCCGGTGGATCAGTTGCAAACCTCAAAAGAACAATACGATGAGGCGATTTCGCGATTGCAAGATCATCATGTGACTGGGTTTATCCTCGTCGCGCAGCCCGAGCGTGCGGCCGTAGATGAAACCCTACGGACGGCCCGGGAACTGGAAGAATTGGGAATTCGCGACCCATGGATCGTTGTTAATGGCGTGATTCCCGAGGAAGCGGCCACCCATCCTTTCTTCGCGTCCCGCCGCGCCATGCAACAAAACGCGATCGCCAACCTCGTCAAAACCTTTGGCACTTCCGTCACTGAGGTGCCTTTGTTGGAAGACGAAGTCAAGGGGATTGCCTCCGTGCGTGAATTGGGAAAGTGGGTGGACACCGATGTCTATGCAACTCAGTGATGAGCTCGGAGAGGCTCGTCGTGTCTTTCTCGCGGGCAAGGGGGGCGTCGGGAAAACAACGCTGGCTGTGGCCATTGCGGTGCAAAGCGCACAGGAAGGCCATAAAACGCTCTTGATGACCACTGACCCGGCATCGCATATTGGGTTGGTGCTGGAAACTGTGGTCGGTGATGACCCGACTCCGGTACCCGGCGTACCGAATCTTTATGCGGCTCGAATTGATCCTAAGGAAGAAACCAAACGTTATCAAGAGGCGATAATAAAAGAAGCGCGCTTGCACTATGAGTCGAGCACCGTACAACGGATGACCGAAGAATTGAATTCTCCTTGCACCGAAGAGGTGGCAGTATTTCGACGTTTTCTGTGGGCGCTGTTAACCCGCGAGTTTTCCACGGTCGTTTTTGATACGGCCCCTACGGGGCATACATTGCGACTGTTGGCCTTGCCCTTGAGTTACGGCCAGCAAATCGCGGCCAAGGCCCGAGGATCCGAAGAGAGCCGCGAGGTCGATCAAGCAGAAACGCGTCGGATGCAACAAGCCATGACGGTCTTGCAAGATGCGGCTCAGACGACGTTTTCTTGGGTCGTTTACCCGGAATCCACGCCGATTCAAGAAGCTCGGCGAGGTACCGAAGCCCTTTTGGC
The DNA here is from genome assembly GCA_021821465.1 of Bacillota bacterium. Classification (GTDB taxonomy): domain Bacteria; phylum Bacillota; class Sulfobacillia; order Sulfobacillales; family Sulfobacillaceae; genus Sulfobacillus. The sequence continues at coordinate 23,429 of JAKACM010000052.1, read as the reverse complement.
GCTGGGTATTAAAACGGGAACGGTCATGGTCAACCAGCTGTTGCCGGAAGCGGCGTGTGTACACCCCTTGTTTCGGAAACGCTACGCGATGCAGCAGCGTTATCTTGAACATGTCGGAGAGCAATTCCCCGGAGCCCTGATCACCAAGGTGCCTTTGCAAGAACAGGATGTGATCGGCATCGCTGCAGTGGAGCGATTCGTTGAGAAAATTTGGGGGAGTGGTGCGGATAGCCACCCACAAGTAATGCTCTAAACCAAAAAAAGGAGAAATTGACATGGGAAAAATCGCGATTGTCCTGTTGTCCGGTGAAGACAATCCGGCACGAGCTCTTGCAGGATTGCACGTGGCCCAACGCATTTTCGAGGCGCGGAAGGAAAATGAGATAGAAGACGTGGAGGTGTTTTTGTTTACGGAGGGTCTTCGCATTGTCGGGGAACCTGCGAGCAAACTAGCCCATCTAGTCAATGAATGTGTGGAAGCGGGAATCGTGGTAGGCGGTTGCAGTAACCAGTTGAATAGTTGGAACCTTGCGGATGAGGCTAAGGTTGCTGGCATCCATTCGGAATTTGCTCGGGACGCCTTTTCGCGATACGCGCGCGACGGGTACACCGTCATGACCTTTTAACATGACACGCGAAAACAAAGATCATTGGGAAGACAACGCCGTGGAATGGTATTGGCCGCTGTGGGCGGCGTCGGCATCACTGCCGCGTTTTTTGGTGCGAGATACAGAATCCAGCCACGGACGCTATGCGACCGGCACAAAAACCATTATGGTCAAAGATCTCGTGAAATTTCATGGGCATGCTTGTGACGGGCTTTTCCGGGGGGCGTCGGCTCTCGCGGTTGGACTGTCGGCGTTGTTTCCCCATGGGATTATTGATCGGACCGATCTGCGGGTGCTTTCACGCAACAGCCCTTGTTTAGGGGATGTGGCGACCTATTTGACCGGAGGACGCGTGCGCTTTAATACCCAAGATGTTCAAAACCAGCCGGGCATCTGGTTCGTGGTACAAAAGATATCGACCGGGAACACCATTCGCGTGGAAGAAAAGCCCGGAGTGTATCCGCAAGCGTTGAGCGACGAAGAGGGTTTGTTGGTTTCTGCCCAATCAGCCACGCCAGAACAACTGGACCGGTTGCAGGCCGCACAATGGGAGTGGGTTCGCAAAGTGTTGTTGAAAACGCCCCGTGAGACGCTTTACACAGTGACCTCGGTGCCCCAATTTTCCTGGGCCGATGTTTCTTATGACCATCAAGGGCCAAGAACCGATGTGTTGTTTAAGGACGTGCCCCGCATTGAATAAGGAAGGGACAGTCATCCCGTCCGTTCTCTATGGCATAATTTTCGCTGGTTTAAGGGGGAAGTGAACGCATGGCGATCGGTTTAGCGGTGAGTTTATTTTTGGTCGTTCTGGTGTTGATTATTACCCAGCCCCGAGGGCTGTCGATTGGCTGGACCGCCTTGGGTGGGGCCATCTTGGCACTAGTGTTGGGCATAGTGTCATGGGCCAATGTAGGCACCGTGGTCGGCATTGTGTGGGATGCCACCCTGACTTTTGTGGCCGTCATCCTCATTTCCCTCATTCTGGATGCGGTGGGATTTTTCGAGTGGTCTGCCCTCCATATGGCCCGTTTTTCGCACGGCCATGGCATTCGCCTGTTCCTCTTGCTCGGAATCCTCGGCGCGTTGGTGGCCATGTTTTTTGCCAATGATGGGGCCGCACTGATTTTAACGCCGATTGTTTATGAGCAGACCAAGGCGTTGAAACTCAACTCTAAAGCTACACTGGCCCTGATTATGGCCAGCGGTTTTATTGCCGACACCACATCGCTTCCGTTGGTGGTGTCCAATCTGGTGAATATTGTGTCGGCGGGCTATTTCCATCTGGGCTTTGCCTCCTTTGCCGCCCGCATGGTGCCTGTGGATGTCGTCGCTTTGACGGCGAGTCTAGTCGTCCTCTATCTCTTTTATCGCCGATCCCTGCCCACTGCCGTGAATACCCAAGCTTTGCCCAACCCGAAATCAGCGATTAAGGATGAGTATGTTTTTAACGCCGCTTGGCTTGTGCTGGGTCTTTTGGTGCTGGGGTATTTTGCTAGCCAACTGCTGCATTGGCCGGTGGCGATTTTTGCCGGCAGTGCGGCCATAGGCCTCTTGATCATTGCCCATCGGAGCCCGGTGGTGCATGTCTCGCAGTTGGTTCGGGAAGCACCCTGGAAAATTGTCGTCTTTTCTGTGGGCATGTATGTGGTGGTGTTTGGACTGCGCAACGTGGGACTGACGCATCTCTTAAGCATGGTATTGACGGCCATGGATTCCCATGGAACCTTTTTCGGCATTGTGGGGACGGGCGTGGTGGGAGCCGTGCTGTCCTCCATCATGAACAATATGCCTTCGGTCATGATTAATGCTTTGGCGATTCACGATGTGGCGGGACCGACGACTCTTCATACCGCGATGGCCTATGCCAATGTGGTGGGCTGTGACTTGGGTCCGAAGTTTACCCCCATTGGATCGCTCGCCACGCTGCTCTGGCTCAATGTCTTGGAACGGAGGGGGATTCGTATTACCTGGGGCTATTACTTTCGGGTCGGCGTCACGTTGACGATTCCGGTCTTATTGGTCACCCTGGCGACCTTGTGGGGATGGTCCGCCCTGATTGGCTAAGGAATGAAGGAGGAGCAACCGAGACAAACCTATCCGGTGCCGGCGCAACGCCTCAATGATCAACCCGTTCGGGCCACCACGCGAGATTTTACCGTTACGTTGGGGCCAGCCGGTATACACTCTAAAACAGGCTCTTGTTCCACAATCTACAGGCAAGGGGGGAACAGTCTCACACTTTAGGGGCTAAAAACCTGTCTTGACAACGGGGTCCACTTTAGTTAGTGCTTCGATTTCCTCACGACAAGTCAGCCGAGATCATGGTGCGGGCAAAGGACCTCGCGGGACCTTTGCGGTTGTGGGCTAATTGATCCCCAGTTTTTGGCAATTGCGATGATTCCACGGTTGTGGGGTCAGAGTTTTTTGCGTTCACTAGCGGCTACGATCGTGGCTGTGGGCCACGCTGAAGAGGGGCCCGCCCCGGGACGGGGCGGGTAAACTGATCCCCATCCAGGCCATACCCGAAATGCGCCGGAGAATCAAAAAATCGCATCCATTCGGCCAGTCATTGATGAGGTCTGTCGGAAACGAAGAAAGGAATTGGCTAGGTGGCGACCAGATCTTCTCTGGCGATGCGATTAACCAACGGAATACGGTGGCGAAAATCCGTTTGAACGCGCCATAAGGTGCGCCATACCACATCACCCACCTGGAGTCCCCCATGGCCCAAGCGCCACAAGGTATGGGTCCGGTGGTCCCGGACGGGATTGGCGCGCCCATCCCGATCTTTTCCGGCGCGTTCCATCGCCCATCCGCCCACATTGAGCCAGTAATAGGTCCAAGCGAAGATTAACAGCATCCGATCCCAACGTGCGGGAGTGCCTCATTGGACTCCGCCTGGGCTGAAACCCCTCGTATACATCATTTTTTTGATCCCGGAAGCATCCTTCGGTGGTAAACCGCTGGCCGTAGGCCGCGGTAATGAGACGAGCTGGCCCGGTCGCTTTCCGCAATCCCGCCGACACCACTAAAAACCAGGGGTCGGAATAGCCCGCTTCGGCCCCGATCACCATCCGGCAGGGATACGCCTGATCGCCATAGGATTTGCCATACCGAACCGATAAATCGCGTAACACCGGCTTCGTTGCCAGAGCTCGCAACGGCACCCAGACGCCGGGGTGAATTTCCACCTGGGTTGTACCTTTGCTCCGAATAATCCAATCCCAGTGCAACCCATCTAATAAATCAAAGAGATCCCGGGTGCCAAATCCCCGATCCGCTAAGAGAATCGGATGACACGAGCGAGGCCACAGCCTCGCGACCCGTTTGAGCAGGTCCCCTTCCATCTCACGCATCCGGCCCTGCCGCTGATCTTTCCGCACCGTCACCCAAGCCAAAGGGAGAGCGCGACCATGCGTGCGCCAATTTAATGAGAGAATTTGGTGCACGTCATCTTTCGGATCGGTCCCATCTCACGTGATCAGAGCTTCCCGGGTATCCCCCAGGATCTAGCGAATCCCATCACCCTGAGCGATCTCCATGTCCCAACCGGCATGGCCCACAAAGCGATCCACGCGCTTCATCGCGTATTTCGCCTGCTTATCGGGATCGTGGTAGGCCATCGCTAATTGATGTCCAATTTTGGCAATCCCTAACAAGGGATTCGACGACGAGAGCAACGCCCAGACCATAGTGCCCAAGGTCGTGCGTTGAGACCGCCTTACCCCTCCGGCGTCTGAAGTTGTACATTCCCTATGAGGACTTACAACGCTACGCTATTCTGTGAACCCATTGCCGAAGAGCCCAGTGCGGGAAAGCCGCACGCTGGGTTCCGTGGGGGTTGGACTGCCCGAGAAGGGCAGCCCTTCTACCCGGAGCCGAGAAAAGCCGAAAGAGATTATCGTAGGTTTTTTTCACCAGGCTAATATGATCGGGATTCTGTTGATATCTCATTCCAGGCGTTTGGCCGATGGTCTGGGTGAACTGATTCAGGCCTTGACAAACAACACCCTGATGATCTGCAGGATCGGGGGAGAAGAGACATTGGGAGTTGACACCGGCATGGTGCTTCAAGAATTTGAAATACTCAAAACCAAGGGGTGCCATGCTGTTTTGGTGTTCGGGGATTTGGGTAGTGCCTTTATGGCAGCCCAAACCGCCTGCGACTTATGGAATGACGACATCATGGATATTAGGATTGTGGATGCACCGTTTGTTGAGGAGAGTGTGGCTGCAGCCATGGTGCTGTCAACCGGAGGAGGGGTTGACCAAGCCATGGAATCTGCCCAAGAGGCATACCAGATACATAAGTGCTAAGATGGATACGAGGATGAGGGTTCTCCCTTATGCCCGGTGACGAAGGATTCGCCAAAAACCTTCTACTAGTGACTTATTTGCACTGTGCCGGGCGCCCAATCTTTGTCTCGTTTCCTGCTTTGGGATCCCGCTCGAACCGGGGTGTTGGACGTCGCATCCCGATAAAGTCGGGAAATCCATCATAATGATAGTTGAGATGACAGCCTTGAAAGAGGATTGCTGATTGATCGGCAGAACGAACGAATATTGGTAAACCGATTTTCCATCCAATAAATACCACTACAGATTATAGTCTTCCCGTTAGGTAAAATTTTCAGAACATCGTCTTTGGGACATTATGTCTTCCGGTGCCAACCACCACCTTAATTACTCTCCCAGGTACCTGGTTCCAAGAAAATGCTCGAGCTCGGGTGACAGCATAGAGTGTTGCTGTGCCGGGCTCGGGATGTTTTCTTTTGAAGTTCTGTCTTTTAAGGGATTTTCAGAATCCGAGATGCAAGACAAGTTTTAAGCAGGGAGATGGGCAAGAATCAGGTTTGGTTTTTGGGAGGATCGAAAGTTTGTGAAGACAGCCACTTTAGACGAATAGCCCAGAATCCCATCAATCCCACCAGCGAAAATACGCATATGGCCAGACCCAGAATTTCTGTGCCGAGAACCACGCCAGTCCAAGGATTGCCGTGATGAGGGATGAAGCCTGTTAAAGTGGGAGACAACATAACCCATATCCCACACACGAAAGTTATCACATTTAGCCATGTTCCAAACTTCATAGTTCGACCTCCTCTCGGTGACGGCTCTCTTTGTGGTTGAGTTGCTCGGAAAGATCAAGCAGCACCGCCTCGGCTAAGGGGCGTAATAAGTCGTCCCATTCGGAGTCATTCCTGGGGTGAGAATCTGACAGGGAAGAATCTGTTCCGGAAGACGGCTTATCCTGGGCCGAAACCCTTTCGGGGATCCGGATGATGCCGCGGCGGACTAACTCCAGACGCAAAGCCCAGAGCCAACTTCCAGCCATGATAAGGGTTAGCACAATCAACCCGATACCACTCCAAAAATCGGTGTAGGTAGCCGTACGCCACGTAGCGCCGAAATTGACATGCATTGCAAAGGGCAGAATCATAAGAATAACCGCTGCTAGCAGTATCAAGCCGCTTGTTACGATGGGCCATAGATATTTGTACATTACCCATCCCCTCTTTCTCGAAGTTTTTCAGGTTGTTTCACACAGCTCGGTCTCAACTGACGTATTTCTCTTCTACAAGATCTACTTTATGACCAAGGGTTAATGCCAAAAGCATTAAGGCTCGGCGAAGGCGTTGAACTTCATGTTCGGATGCCGAGTCCTCGATCCCTTTGCGGGAGAAAATGGCTGCTGATAAGGCCAATAACAGCATTTCTCTGGGGATTGTCGGATGTAGTGGATAGGTCTCTATCCTGTTATCTTGAGATTGTGGTGTCGGCCGATTACCCCGGAATATTGACAGGACCGTGGATAAAAGGGTCATGGCTACGGAGAATAAGAAAACCACGCGGAGTGCTTTGACGAATGCCACGGAAATTAGCGTGGGGAAGAACTGGAGTGAGGTCAGACGCGTGGCTTGCGACGCGGGCAGGGTGTGTAGTACCGCAGCCGGCAACAACATTTTCAAAGGATTATATCCTAACAGGCTTGCAAATAATACCGCGAGGGGTGGCAAGTGTGAAAATTGGTGTATCATGGCTGCCGGAAGGGCAAAGTGGCTGAGACCCAAAGAAATGGCCGGAGGCAACCCGCTGGAAAGCGAACCGATTAAAATGGTAAAGAACAATCCCATACTGAACATCATCCCGGCATTCATAAAGGTGGCTCGCATTCCCGAGGCCACTCCACGGAAGCGCGCGGGTACCGAACTCATCACCGAAGACGTATTGGGAGACGAAAAGAGTCCCATGCCAGCGCCCACAATGAAGATGTAAAACGCAAATGTCCAGTAGTTAAAATCTGCGGGCAAGGTATTGAGCAAATAGAAACCTACGGCGGAAACGAGCATACCGGCCGTTGCAAACCAACGGGCACCAAAACGGTCGGACAGACGTCCGCTAATCGGTCCGAAGACCAGGAATCCTACCATCTGCGGAATAGTATCCAGCCCGGCTTGCAGTGGGGTATTGACAAACTGTACGCCATGCATGGGCAACCAGATTCCTTGGAGCCAGATAATCAGCATAAAACTCAATCCACCTCGTGCCGTCGCTGCCATCAATGATGTAAAGTTACCCACCGAAAAGGCCCTGATCCTAAATAGCGGCAAAGCAAACATGGGATCTTCAACATAATATTCGACGATCACGAAGGCGATCAGCATGACTATGCCTAACACAAGACTGGTGATCACGAAGGGATTAGTCCACCCTGTTGTGTGCCCGTTATAGGGTTTGATGCTGTATGTCAGTCCCACCAGTACTCCCAAAATACCTAATGCAAAGGTGATGTTGCCCCACCAGTCAATGCGTTTGCTCTCTCGGCTCAAGGCAGTTTCTTTCAGAGCGACATAGGCCCAAATAGTGCCGGCGATGCCAATGGGAACATTCACCAAGAAGATGGCTCGCCAACTGATGGTGGACAAAAGGCCCCCAATGATCAGACCTAGGATACCGCCGCTAATTCCAGCCATTTGATTGAGTCCCAAGGCGAATCCCCGTTCATGAACCGGAAAGGCGTCGGTAAGAATGGCAGCGCTGTTGGCAAACAGGAATGCACCCCCAATGCCCTGAATAAAGCGGAAAATGATGAGTTCCCATTCCCCGGTTACTCCTTTTCCCGGGGTGAGAAAAAGGAGCAAGGACCCAATGGTGAAGACAGCAAATCCCAGATTATAAAGCCTAACCCGTCCATAGGTGTCGGAAATACGACCAAATGACACCAAAAGTACGGTAGTGGCCACATTGAATCCCATGAGAATCCAGAGTAAAAGGCTAGTCTGCCCACCTTTCAACGGATCAATCTGAATGCCTCGAAAAATGGCCGGTAAAGAAATAATCAAGATGGTTTGGTTGATGGCGGCCATCAGCGTGCCAAGCGTGGTATTGCTTAGGGCTATCCATTTATATCCCGTTGGCAACGACTGAGGAACCGTCTGTGAACTAGTCCGAGTGGCCATAAAGTATAGTCAATGCCTCCTAATCAGAAGTTTGGGCAATTGTGCGGTTTTGTGGAGTTGTGAGTATCAGGTGCCTATAATCTGTCAAGTCGTTCCAAACCGATGGTAGGCGTTCCGACCCTTCGATGGCCATGACCGGATCGCAGAAATATGGGAGAGGATCGGCAAGGATGGGTCCCAATTTCTTGATTGTGTGCCGTCACTTGCGTCAAAATCCTGTGGCGATCTTGACGGTCTATGACTTTACTTACCCGCCCAACTTCAATACATGTACCCCTCACAGAATGGTAAGACAAATTGAGCCATGGGAGCAGTGATTGCGGCTGTTGAGGGGAATCTTGGATGTTTGTCGAGCAATGAGCGTGCCATAATGTCCAATCATGGGATTGCCACAGAGCAGCAACGAAAGTTTCTCGCAATCCCGCTGACACTGTGAACTCTCGAAGATTCTTCGGAGATTGCGACAAAATCGGTGCAAGTTCCGGCATCCTCTTCCCTCCTCAGCCAAATTTGTATACGCCGTAACAATGATTGTCAATACGACAATAATATAACGTTCAACAAGTATGATACAGTACTTGGCGAAAGAAATTCAACTAAGACTAAGAGGCTGTTCTGTTGGACCTACTTCGTTTAGTTTTAATCAGGAATTTTGAGGGAAAGGAGGACAATTGCCGAGAATGCACTGGGATCGGGTGTGCGCTTTGAGCATCAGATCAAAAGAAATAACTAATAAAATCCAATAACATCAGCAAAATCTACACTCTGGAGTTTTATTTTTTCATTCCTGAACTCAAGAAGGCTATGAAAGAGTTGCAAAGGGCAAAGCCAGTGCCATCGAAAAGGTAAGGCATCTACGTGATTTCATGGATGCCTTACAGAATACATTGAGGATGCTTTGAAGCCGACAATTTATGGAATACTCCCGTTATCCTTCCCTGCCGCACGCACCTCCATGTGAAGAGAGGTCGCTTGATTGGAGGGCTTTTGAGGGGAGAATTCCTTTTGTTTTAGCGTAGTCTCATCTTCAGGGATTTGCCAATCACCGGGCCAAATTGTTAGGGAGAATATATCTATGCTAGACAGATATTAGGCATGTTTGCCGAGGCTGTAAGAATAGTTGGTGTCCGCCCCTAAGCAACCAAGCGAAATTTTCCCAAAGGATCTATCCAAATTCAAATTGGATCATGTGACAAGGGTTGCTACATACTCTCCAATCATAGCATGCTGTCATGGTCCACGGGAGCCTTGTTGTTGAATGACTCCCTTATTGTCCCGGACGTCAAACTGGCTGTCCACCGTTTTACCGAGCTTGGCCGTGGAGCGTTTCCCTCCGATCCAATACAATAAGCCCGCGACCACAAGACCGACTACCCAACTAATGTCACCGTTGCCGAGAATTTTGGCAATAGGGCCTTCATAGAACGAGTTATTCATAAAAGGCATTTCCGCCACAAAGCCACCGAAATAGCACACCATGGCCGTCACATTGAGGCGGCCGTACGATCCCTTCGGATTAAATATGGCGCCAACATCGTATTGCCCTCCACGGACCAGATAAAAGTCCGTGAGGTTGATGGCAGTCCATGGCACAAGAAAATCGATGAGGAAGGTTAAGAAGCTCTCAAAACTCGTCAAGAGGTGACTTTTGTCAAAAAAAGACACATAGGTGGCTACAAAAACGATGGGAATGATGAACCATAGTCGGAGTCGCACAGTGGGTTTCCAGCGGCGGTAAAACGTTGTCGTAATGGTTAAAGTGGACATAAACGTGCCGTAAATGTTCAAGGCGTTAATGCTGATTATTCCAAGCCATCCTGCCAAAAGAACGAGTAAACCGAAAAGAGGAAAGAGACTGGATCCAAGGTGGAAAAAACCGATCATCGGGTTGGAATGCGGAGACTGTACCTGAACAGCTGCTCCCAAAATCATGAGCCAAACATTAGAAAAGCTTACACCCACGTAGGAATACCAAAAGGTAGATTTAATGGTTGTCTTTTCAGGTAGATACCGAGAGTAATCTGCCACATAGGGAGCATAACCCAAGGTGTTGATAACCGCCAGGGAAATGCTCAACAGAAACGGCCCCAGCATGAAGTGGCCATAAAACGTGGCGTGATCGAAACCCTTGCCTAAACCTGGTCCCCAAATTAGCAAAATGGTGATAACGAGGAAAATCAAAGAGAAAAAGTAGGCCATCACATGATTGAAACGATGAATAAAGCGATATCCTCCAATTACTAAGAGGAGGTCTATTGCTGAGCTGATGAGAATCCCCATGTAAATGGGAAGGTGAAACAGTAGGGCTAAGGCTTCGGCTCCGATTACAGCCCCGGCTGCGTAAAATCCCAGATACATGGCGACTACCATGAACAGCGGAATAACCGCTCCGTAGTATCCAAACTGTGCACGGCTTTGGATCATTTGCGGAATTCCCAAATGAGGTCCTTGCGCCGAGTGAAATGCCATAAAGATGGAACCCAAGAGCGAACCAATGAGAATTCCCAAAGCAGCCCAAATGAAACCGAAATGAGGCACGATAGTCAGTATTCCGGTGGTCACCACCGCCATTTGGGCATTGGCGCCAAACCAAAGAAAGAAGAGATCACGGGATTTTCCATATCGTTGATTCAAGGGTATGAAGTCGATACTGTGTGTTTCCAAACCGAGTTGCTTTGCCACAGAACTCCCCCTAATTGTGTCGAGAATTGTTGAGTTGTGTGCAAGTTCAAGAAATTGGCGCACAAAAACTTACAGCCTCTTGATTGAGGGTGAAAAAGTCGGGAACTACCTTTCACCGTCAAAGAGGACTGTAATGCCATGTCGAGTCTAACACAACTCTTTATGGTTCGCAGTGTTGTTGGATGGTTATCAATAGAGTAAAATGCAAAATCTAAATATAATCAATGAGGGCCTGTGGATTTGGTGGCCGTCTTGCAAAGAAAGAGTATTAGGGTTCTACCAGAATTGACGAATTCTCGGTTATTGTAGTATCGGTCTCAAAACACAACGTCATTTCGGAAGGCTGCCATCATTGGTATCCACCGGATAAAATGATCTGTATTCCGAAGACTTGAGTCGCGGGTAAAAAGGGCACCAATATCAGGCCAAGTACTCCATAATCGTTATCTGAAAGTGAGGACAATGTGCAATAACCTTAATAAATGCGGGTTCGCACTCCAAATAGTGCGTTGGAAGGTCGCACGTTCTAGTTAAGAACATAAAGACAAGCATGGTCGGAAGGTATTGCAAGAGACATATGAAAGTGATTCGATTAACTGAGAAGTCATGATCCGGTTTACAGATTTTCCAAGGTTTTACCCCTTAAGGTATAGGAGTAGCCGCCATCATGTTTCTCGGAAGGTCTGTCCCATGATTTATTTAGATTATAATGCCACAACACCGGTTCCGGCCGAAGTGGTTTCGGCAATGATACCATTTTTTACCGATCGATTTTATAACCCTTCGTCATCCTACTTCGAGGCGCAAATGGTGGGCCAAGAACTTGCCGAAGCCAGGAAACTTATGGGTGACTTGTTGAGTGTGCGTTCTGATCAGGTTATTTGGACCAGCGGCGGAACCGAAAGCAATAACTGGGCTCTTCGGGGAAGCCTAAACTATTGGCGTGGGCACCGTCAACGCATCTTGGTGTCCACCATGGAGCATCCCTCCGTGACCGAAACGGCGAAGGCCATGATGTCAGAGGGAATAGACGTGAAGTTTATACCGGTAGATGCTCGCGGATTGATCCGGGTAGATGTTTTGGATACATTGCTTGATGAGACAACGGCATTGGTGAGTGTCATGCTTGCCAATAATGAAATCGGCACGATTCAACCTGTGGCCGATATTGCCCAGCGTGCGCATCGGGTTGGTGCCCTGGTTCACACGGATGCTTCTCAGGCAGTGGGAAAGATTCCTGTGAACATGCCCTTGTTGAATGTGGATTTGTTGACTGTAGCCGGTCACAAACTTTATGCGCCCAAAGGTATTGGCGCGTTGATTCTAAAAGCCGACTTAGATTTTCCTCATGGACTTCAGGGAGGTGGGCAAGAAGAAGGACGACGCAGCGGGACAGAAAACGTACCGGGAATTATCGGCTTGGGAAAGGCGGCGGCTCTCGCACAACAGTGGTTTGCGGACAAAGGGCCTGTCAAACAACGTGCATTACGTAACCAACTTGAAAATTACTTAACGGAGAGTGTTCCCCACTGTCGTATATTCGGACAACAAATTCCCAGGCTGCCTAATACCCTTGGCCTCGCTGTCGACGGATGGATTGGCGGGGATTTGCTGTCCATGTGTCCGGAATTACGTGCGGGTACCGGCTCTGCATGCCATTCTGTGGCTGATGAGGGTTCACCCACTTTAGGGGCTATGGGCATTGCGCCGACTTTGGCTCGCGGGTTGGTGCGACTCAGTCTGGGCCGGCAGACGACTTCAGCCGAAGTTCTAAGGGCCGCACAATTGTTGGCTGAGGCGGTTCAGGGACACTCTGGTCTCGTGTGAGCACTCACCCCGGCTAAAGGCCGGAGTTTATGCGAAGGGCACGAAAGCGATTTTCTTCGGGCAATTAAGCATAGAACTCGTAGTAAAATGGGATTCTCGTCGGATTCTGCGTCGGGACAGGCGGAGCCGAAAAACGCGGTATCGTCAACCTCGATCTCAGAATGGCGCACGGTCAGCGGAGTGGATTCCTTCGAGTTAGGCAGTGCGAGTCGACCGACCTCCATACCCCGGTTACATTGCGAAACCGTGCGCCGATTACGGCGATCCGTCCCGAGATTTCCGAGGTGAAGTATCAATCAGGCATGTTGTTGGGTTACGAAGTGCGTGGGAGCTTTATAATCGCACGAAAAACAATCGCACGGCAGAAGAGTTCGGTTATCTCTTAGAATCCGCGACATGAAGGAAGGGAGAAAGGCGGTTGTCTTTTTGGCTCCAAAGCCGGATTCCGCCATTTACTTCATATGGCTCTTTTTGACAATATGGTTGAGCGATTCGAGGCATTTTGTGACACTGCTCAAGGGATCTTTGTGAACCGCGTTGAAGAGATGTTATTGGCAGAACTCATGGATCTCTCAGCGGGGCAACAGTGGATTGACTTAGGTTGCGGTACCGGTACCTACAGCGCGATGCTGGCATCTCGCGGATGCCGGGTTGTGGGTGTAGATGAATCCAACTCTATGCTTCAACGAGCGATGCGTAAGCAGTCCAATGCGGTATCGACTGTTGATTATCTTTTGGGAAATATCACCCAACTTCCCTTTGATTCCGGAACCTTTGATGGTGCGTTGCTTCAAGTTACCTTGGAATTCGTTTCAGCCCCCGAACGTGTGCTTGAGGAGGCGCTGCGGGTGCTCAAGCTGAGAGGACGATTGGTCCTTGGTCTAATACAAGGAAGTGGCGACTGGGCCAAGTCGTATCGGGTTCGTGCTCTGCAGAATCCCTCCTCCGTTTATAAATCCGCACATTTTTGGACATTTCCCGAATTTGTGAAATTAATTGGCCGGTTCCCTACGGATCTGCGTGCGGGACTTTATATCGGTCCGGAGGAATTTAGTACGGCGGAGGAAGCATGGACACTTGAGAATTCTCGCCGTCGGTCTTGTTTCATGGACCGTGCGGGATTTTTGGCCCTACGTTATGATCGCAAGGATTTCGGGCCCTGAACTCTTGAATTATCAAGTGCGCCGTAAAACCCCCGCCTTTAGGTGTGGGGATATCAGGCGCTCGCCGCCAGGCGAATCTTTGGTATTGACACTCTAATACGATTAATATATTCTATCTATATAGAAAGACTGTGACATGCGCGGGTATTTGACGCAGAGTAACCAAGTCAAAGGACTCACGAAGGGTGAATACGAAGCCTTGTGCGAAATGTGCCGGTACGCCAAAAACTGGTACAATGTCGGTTTGTATTCCATTCACCAGTATTTCTTTGCCGAAGGGCGTTTCCTTCGTTACGAGTCAAACTACCAAGCGGTGAAAGATAACGAAAACTACGCCGGGCTTCAAGCGGGTGTGAGCCAGCAAATTCTCAAGGTGGTCGACCGTTCAGTTCGTTCCTTCTGTAACCTTCTGAAGAAAGCAAAACACGGTGAGTATCGGTTCCATGCTGTGCGGATTCCGCAGTACCTTGACAAGAACGACTACTTCCCCCTCATCTTGTCAACGAATGCCATCGTGATTAAGAACGGCTATCTTCAAGTCCCCATGTCGCGGGCGTTTCAACGATTGCATCCCGACTGGGAACGGATCAAAATTCCTTTCCCTTCTCGACTCGCAGGGAAGACGGTCAAAGAAGTACGGATTCTGCCGATGGAGAAGGCGCGATTCTTCACCGTGCAATTTGTCTACAAAGCAGAGGAACCACCACAACCTAATCTGTCAACAGATAAGGCACTGGCCATTGATCTAGGCTTGGATAACTGGGCTACGTGCGTGAACAGTACCGAGGGGTCGTCGTTCATCCTCGACGGAAAGTCCCTCAAATCCATTAACCCTCAGTACAACGCTCGAATGGCCCAGTTACAATCCATCTTCGATCAACAAGAGTACCCGCGCTCGGAGCAGATGGCGAGAATCACGATGAACCGCAACAATCAAGTGCACGATTACATGCTGAAAGCCGCTCGATACCTTATCAATTACTGCCTCAAACACCAGATCGGGACGCTCATCGTCGGCTATAACCTCGATTGGACACGTGCCATGAACCATGGGACACGTAAACCAAAACTTTGTGCAGATCCCGTACGGGCCACTGCGCAACCAACTCGAAAACCTGTGTCAGCGGGACGGCATCCGCTATGTGGAGCAGGAAGAATCGTACATATCCCAAGCCAGCTTTCTGGAGGGGGACCCCATGCCGATCTGGAACGGTCGCCACCAAACCGTGACATTCAGTGGCCAGCGTGTCAAACGCGGTCTCTATCGTGTCGCCAACGGACAGACCCTCAACGCCGATGTCAATGGTGGCGGGAACATCCTACGCAAAAGTAACCATAGACTCAACTTTGAGCGAGTGGCTAGGGGGCTTTTGGCAAACCCTTTGCGAGTAAAGCTCATCTGAATTCCTCGCAAGAATCCCCCGGCTTTAGCCGTGGGGAGTGTCAAAGTCTTTTAAGTGAAACGCGAGATTATGTTTGGACGTTCTGGTCTGCAACCTGAGAACTGAACCGGACAGGTGCCTCTCATTTCTTCGTCAACATTGTCCAAACCTGTCCCCACGCGAAGAAAGAAAAGTACGAACGGCTTATTGAATCGCCGTGTGATCCCCATCACATTCTCTTGACCGTATGCCGGGTATTCTTAATGCAGACTAAAGCAGAACTGGATTACTATTTTTAGAACCGAAATCAAGCTTAAGGTTGTGGAAAATGGCTTCGGCATGCATGGCTGTCGGATTAAGAAGAGGCGAATAAAGCTATTAAACCCGGTGGTTAAGTCACGGAGATTTCCAGGTATAAAGAGTACAATGACGGGCACAAAAACAGGGAAATATTAAGACCGTTTCTTCTACAATATCCGTCGATTTGAGGGGTCAAACCTCGCAGAGGGAGCATGGACGATGCGTGGAGTGCGTTTATCCAGATGGAGTATGAGTTATTTCAGCGTGGCCGTGGCATCGCTGTTGTTGGCGGAATTGCTATGGATTTCAGGTCCAGGTAATCCGCTTGAGCATCTCGGGAACCCGTGGGTTTTGGTAGGTGTCCATTTAACAACCATCGGGTTTTTAACCGTTGTTCTTATGGGCGCATTGCATCAGTTTGTTCCCGTTCTGACGGGAACCGAACTGGCCAGTCAAGGTTGGTCCGGTGTGAGTTTCTTTAGCATTACCGTCGGTTTAATGGGAATGATTTTAGGTTTTTTGGCTTTGCCGGGAGGGGTCCTTCCCGATTACGCCTGGCTACTGCCCGCGGGAGGAACATTGGTCGTTGCCGGCGTGATTGTGGCGGTGATTAATCTTGGAGTAACTCTCAAAAGGGCATGGCCTTGGCAATTGCCGGCATGGCTTGTCGCTACGGGACTGTTCTATTTGGTGGTGACTGTTCTGGCAGGATTGCTCTTGGCTTTATCACTGACTGCGCCTCAATTATTCACACCCTCTCAACTTGACGCGATGGGCACCCGAGGATTGGCATCCCATGTGGCCGGCGGCGTGGTGGGATGGCTGACGTTGACGGCTATGGGTGTCAGCTATAAACTCTTGGCTATGTTCACGCTCTCCGACGAGCACCGTGGAAACCTAGGGTGGATAGCATATATCGCCACCGCAACGGGAATTACCGAAACATGGATTTGCCGGTGGGAAGGATTCAATATTTTAGCCGATGTGGGATGGGTGGTGATATTGATCGGCTTAAGTTTGTATCTTCTTGACATGAAGAAATTGTATGCACAAAGAAAACGTCGCCATCTTGAGCTTAACGCCCGATATGGGGTTGTTCCGCTGATGATCCTGGGCCTTTTGATTATAGGCGCGCTGGTGACTTTAGCCGATTCATTTGGGCGCCGGGTGGACGTCGCTATGGTATTCTTAGGGCTTTATGGTTGGTTGGGAGGCTTAGCCTTAACGCAACTCTATAAAATCATTCCATTTTTGGTGTGGATAAACCGATTCGGGTCTAGTATGGGTAAACGCAAAACGCCCAGAGTTCAAGAACTTGTCAATGAAACCCGAGACCATTATGCTTATATCGTATATTTTGTTGCGGTTGTTTTGGCTACAGCCTTTCTGTTAAGTGGATGGTTTTGGGCGTTTCGTCTCGCAATGGTAGGGATTTTTCTTGCAACTGTCGACATTGCGCGGGCATTATACCGTGCGGCTCACCCCGAAATCCTTGGGGAGACTCAACATGCGGAAAAGAAGAAAGTGCTCGGTAAGTAGTTCGAATACATTCTCTGGAGTTCAATTCACGTCGAGCTTAACACCGGGATCT
Source organism: Bacillota bacterium (assembly GCA_021821465.1). Taxonomy (GTDB): domain Bacteria; phylum Bacillota; class Sulfobacillia; order Sulfobacillales; family Sulfobacillaceae; genus Sulfobacillus. The sequence continues at coordinate 6,416 of JAKACM010000052.1, read as the reverse complement.
TTCATGGATTTTTCGGAACCGATTGTCTGCTAGAATTGTGAAGATCCCCTCGCTTTGCATCCGGCAGGCAGGCGCCACGTAGAAATGGCTTGGACTTGGATGCTGTCCTTCTTTAGTGTGCTCCGGACAGGGCATTTGATAATTGCGAAAAAATAACAATCCTGCCACGAGAGCGGGATTGTCGCTTATGATAGTGTCAGTGGTTTAGCGTCCCGTGTCATAAACGAGTGATATCTCCGTGTCCGAGATGTGGCGGGCCTTGGAGATCTAAGCGGTCAAAAGTGTGGTAGTGAGAAGTGCAAGGCACAAGAAATGGACGAGGGTGATAGGCGTGATAAAGAAAGAAGAACTGGAAAAACCCCAATGGCTAAAAGTCAAGGCCACCCAAGGGCCTAACTATCATCGATTGAAAATGATGATGCGGGGTGAAAAGTTGCATACTGTCTGCGAGGAAGCGCATTGTCCTAATATTTACGAATGCTGGGAACGGGATAAGACAGCCACTTTTATGATATTGGGAGAAACATGTACCCGCAATTGCCGGTTCTGTGCTGTAACAAGCGGACATCCTGGGGCTTTGGACTGGGAAGAGCCTGAACGGGTGGCGCAAACAGTGCAGAAAATGGGATTAGATCATGTAGTGATCACCAGTGTCGATAGAGATGATGTGCCCGACGGAGGATCCACCATCTTTCGTCTGACTATCGAGGCCGTGAGGCGTCTGTCACCTCATTGTCAAGTGGAAGTGCTTATTCCTGATTTCCAGGGCGACCGTAAGGCATTAGAACGAGTTGTTGAAGTGCATCCCGAATTGTTGGATCATAACATCGAGACAGTGCGGCGAATGACTCCCCTGGTTCGATCGCGGGCAACTTACGATAGGTCTTTGGAACTTTTGCGCACGGCCAAGGCCATTCGTCGAGACCAGGCCACGAAATCCAGCATTATGCTGGGGGTTGGAGAAAGTTGGGATGAAATTTTACAAACTTTGGACGACTTGCGGACTGCGAATGTAGACATTGTAACTATTGGCCAATATTTACGGCCTACATCTAAACAAATGCCTGTGGCCCGTTTTTACACGCCCGAAGAATTTGAAAAATTGCGGGAGGAAGGCATGGCACGCGGGTTTGTACACGTTGAATCGGGACCCTTAGTGCGCACGTCATATCATGCCGCACACCAGGCACGCTCGGCAAAATCTGTCCTGTCGCCATTAACCGATGAGGACAAAGTGCACGAGGTATAGGATGTCTTAAGAAAGGCAAGGGCTTATTCTTCTGTTGTTCTGAAGAGGCTGTATTTTTATGTGTTCACCAACTTATGGGTAGGCCACCAACCGTGACGAGGCCGTTTTCGAGGTCATTTGAGCGAACATGGTTTCCAACCCTTGAGTTCGGTGTCTTTAATCGTGAATATCCAGAAGCTCTTAGAAGTTGTGGATCAGGGAACGAAAATTGCTCGGGGCGAGACCGCCCGTGGTGCTTGAAATCGCCTGGCGTCAGAGTCTCAGGGTGCACCAGATTCTGAAGGCGAAACCGTCGCTCGGGGTATCGGCTTTTCGAGCTGAGCACGCGGATTACCAGTTGAGGATGCGGCTAAGAGGATCCTTTTTGGGATTTTCCTGGTGCACGGGATGGCGCAGTACAGCACGCCAAGACGCAAAATGCATTCTTATAACGCCGGCGGAAAGCACTAAAAGGCCTGTGACAAACACTTCGGTCATAGAGAGAATTAATCCCCATGTCGACAAGATGAGTCCGACTCCCGCCAGTATGATAATATGCCAAGACCAGTCTTGCGGAAAAATTTCGTTAAGCCGGGGAACTTTGCCATGTCCGTGCACATGGGAGTAGCGATGGAGCCAGAGAATAAAAGGCAGGATTTTTTGACTATAGCCCAGGATTGAAAAACCAAACCATCCTGCAAAAAACATAAAACCTGCTGCCGAACTTACCCCAAGTCCTAAAAGAATCCAACCGGTTATGAATGAAAGGGTACCAAGGCCGATAGTAAATAGCACGGGGTCAGGATAGGTATTACGCCTGGCCCGCCAAATCTCTGCCATATCCCAGATATAAAAAACTGACACGGCCAGTAGTATGATAATTCCGGCGGCGACAAGATGCTCGCCCGTTAAGCCGGCTAACAATTCTACGATAACGGCGGTGTGCAGGAGATAGAAGATCCATGTGTCATGTTTCGGCACGGTTTTGGAAGGGAAAAACATGATTGAAAGTTTGTAACTCAGTCCGATCAAGAGAAATGCCGCGAATCCCGCGGCAGCGACGGCAATGTGGGCAATGAGGAATGAAGCCGCGAGTCCCAAAGCATACGCGTAGTTCCATGCCAATGTGAACCCAAGAACTACGGTCAAGGCCAAATATCCCAGGGATGACCGGATGAAAGGGCTATGAAAGGGATGACTTTGGGCATGATGCACACGATAGAGAATGAGCACGACAAAGTACAAGATACTCAAGGAGACTGCCGAGGCTCCCACTATCACTAAGAGGGGAAGATTAGTAATGAAGCCGGTGCTGAAAAATATGGTGCCTACCACCATGAGTCCATAATGGATCATCACAATAGGTGTGCTCCACGGTTTCGTATTCAATGTCACCGGAACCAGTTGGTGCAATATGCCCATAACGGTCATGGTCAAAAATCCCAGCGTAAAGAGATGGACGGAAGCCAATAAGGAACCTTGCGACCATCGTGCTCGAATTAGGTCCATAGGATGCGCAGCCAAGAGTAAAAGGGAGGCTAGCCATCCTATTTGAGCGGTAAGAATGAAGATCAAGGGGATGACTAAACTGGCGGTGTTTTCCGTGTGTTGGCGCCCCAATTCCTGTGCCTGCCGTCTGTTAGAGGTTTTGTTCATCGTCTTGGGCGCAGCAGACTCCGGCCTCTTTAGGCGAAGAGGAATGCGCCTTCTCTCCTTTCGTTGTGGGCTTTCTCGACAAGCAATGTGGAAGCTCTCAAGAGCAACCGCAAATTGCGGCAATGATGGCTGGCGTGGATCTTGGTTTCGTCCAATTTGCGAAGGTCAAAATATCCCCGAGTACGCCGACCAAAAATAACGCATTCTTGGCCTTCAAACAGCACCGTGTCAAAAAGCTCTTAGCCAAACAACTATTTTGGTGCTTTGTTGGCTTTGTGCATTCCATCTTTGAGAATCGTGGCTATATGCAATTGCTGATTCTGTCTACGCACTCGCTTAATCAGGTACGTATGGCCACAGGATACCGCGAGGGGATTTCCGCTAATCCATCGAGCATCCACCCTGTGACTTTTAGCCAATCCCTGTCGGGTTCTTGTGTTTTTCGTAATATAACCGTAAGTGAACTTGGCGTTAGGCCACTCCTCTTTAATGCCATAGTACACGAACCAGCGTGGCACGGTCATTTGTGTGGCATCTCGCAGGCTTGCCGTTTTCCGCTTGACTTGATCTTCAAACTGTGTGACTTCCACCGTGACACGGGATACGGGAAGAATCTTGGCAACTTGTTTGATCACCCTAACATGCGTATCACCTTGTTCTGAATCGAAGGGGCTAACCAGCCTCGTGACTTCTTGCGGTTTAGGAATCGTGCCTGGCGATAGCGCGCCTTGCGACGTCTTCGTGTCCCACGAAATTCACGCCGAGTGGCTAGCAACTCTGGGATGTCAGTGCGCAGCAACACCTCCGCTTCATAGAGTACTCGCTTGTTGGTGGTTGCTGACACGCCAATATGTTTCGTACCCGCATCCACGCCGAGTGAGATGGGCTGCTTATACCCGCTACTGCCATACAGGAGCCGAATTGTGAACGGGGTACGCTGTAATACCGTGGCTTGACCCCTTTTGAGTAACAACCGTGCTTGACGCGGCGAGCATGGCATCGAGGGTTGTCCGTGCTTATTCAATACGAACACTAACATAAAGTGTTCCTCCTTTTGGAGTCAGTTGTCCTGCGCCAATGTTGGCACCGCTTGTCATGTCCGCAGCACCGCCCCTACTCCACAGGACTTTTAACCACGGACGACAGGGCCTGGAACTAGGACGCGCATCCCAGAGTGTCGTGACGATGCCAACGTAGTGCTTAAAGCACTGAAGCTAGTCAACCTGAGTTTTTCAAGCTCTCGCTCCTACAAGCGGTGAGTGGTTGACCGGATTTATTTGAATTCTTCTGGAGTGTTTGGCTTGCTATGCGCTGTTTTAGCCGCCTGGAGAATCTTTAGGGCGATAAAGAACACGTGAAATAAGGGCCAGACGAGTAGCAAAGCACCGGCCCAAGATAAGAGTCCCAGATTATGGCTCTGAATTCCCGCGAGCCAGATGATGCTCAAGGCCAAAGACCAGACAGCTGTGATTAAGGGAAGTAGGGGTGAATTGAAGCGTTGGGCCATGAAAAATGCCTTGAAGACAGGTCCGGGAAGTCTTTTCCCCACAACCAGAGCGATTAAAAATGGAATAATTCGGGATTGATAACTGAAGATGAAGGTCATTGCACCCAAAGCCACCAAAAAAACACTTAACTCGGGTTTAACGAGAAGGGTAATCGCGGCTGCGAGCCAAAGAAGCCAACCGAGAGTGATACCTGCAAAGATGCCATCACGAACGGGGCTTTGGCGACGATGCCATAACATGTGTAATTGCCATAGAACCGTGATGGCAGCCGCGGCCCAGAAAAGGGCAGCAATGATTTCCATGCTCGGTTCAAGATTGACAGTATATTGCACGACTAATCCTAAAAACGCCAAAACCATCGGAAGATGCGGACGCAGATTGTCTATACGTGCCATGGAGAACATGGGAAGCAATTTGCTTTGTACGGCGAGGACCACCATAATAATCCACCCGGCCCATGCCGTGTTTATGTGTTCCGCGAGTACATTAGGGTAGGCGATAATGCCTGCCATGCCTAATGCCATGCTTAGACCGAATATCCAGGTAGCATTGATCGCGGTGAGTGCAACGATTAAAGCGAAAGTCAGAGCATCCTTGTTGCGGGAAGATTGTATCAAGCGTTTGGCCATAAAACCGGAAAACATGACGATACTCGCCGCCAGCAACGAAGCCCCGGTGGCCAATACGGCACCGTTATCAAGAGAAAATCCAAGAAGAAATAAAACCAGTCCCGCACTGTAAAAAAACCAGTGAAGGAAGATGAGTGTCAGCGGAACGGGGGGACGGTCGAAGACTACCGGAACCCATTGGTACAAGATGCCAAACATGGTCATGGTCAAGAATCCCAATGTTATCAGGTGAACCGTGATTAGGGTACCGTTCGATCCTAAATGGGCAAATTGCCATTGTTGCGGATCACTGATGATGCGTTGTGATGCCACCATGAGACTGATCCACCCTGAAACCAAAAACAAGGCAGGTCCCATCAAAGGGGGTGCTTGAGCGATGTTAATGCTCGGTTTGTATTGCGGCGCCTGAGAGCGCATTGTATCAATGTCCATGATTTTGTCGCCTCGAAGTCATTTTACACAGAATTATCATGCCGTGGCCAGTTTGATATTTTCCGGCTTTTTGGGCTGTGTGTATGATCACAGCATTTTGGGCTGTTGCAATGAATTAGGCCTGATTTTTGCCAATTGAAATGCTATGATTCCAACAAAAGGCCAAATGGTCGGTTGCCGGAAAATACGAACAAGAGTAATTTGCATTAAAGAAACCAGGCCGTGATCAACATCACAGTGGCAATGTGACGGTTAGGGGTAGACTGGGGCATAAGAGAGCCACAATGGGATGTGTGAGAAGAGAGGTTTGTTGTGGAGGAGTTGTAATCATGGAACCTATAGTCGTTGAGGTGAAAAGTATCTTGAAACAAGGCCTGTCCTTGTTTACACATATGATGGACACGGTCAATGCTTTGGAACCGGGGCAAAGTCTTATTGTCAAGTCAACATTCAGTCCGAAACCTTTAATTAGTCAAATGCGGCGCCGAGGATACCTGGTGAATCAAGAAAAAACGGGCCGAATGATTATGACCACGTTTACGCCTGGCGAAAGCAGGGGCCAGGCTGAACAACGAACAGCCCCAGAAACCCATGGTCCCATTGAAGGGCCCGAAGAATTTCTCGACAACCGTGGTCTAGTGCCTCCCGAGCCTATGCAAAGAACTCTGCAGAAATTGGAAGAGGTGGAAGTTGGCACCGTCGTAGTGATTCACAATGATCGTGTGCCCATCTTTCTGTTAGGACAACTGGATGATGAGGGGTATCCGTATGAAACTATGGCTCAAGCGGACGATTCTGCGATTGTCCGCATTCTCAAGACACACTGAGGCGTAAAGATAGACCTGAATCCGTGACAGGAAATTGACCCACCGAGTGAGTGTGCCAATATATGACATAATCTAGCAGAGTATGGGATCATCAAAACGGAACGGGACAAATGAGGGATCCGAGCCGGTCTGCACT
>JAKACM010000175.1 GCA_021821465.1 Bacillota bacterium | reverse complement strand
CATGTCTGGCGCATCCTAGAGATGTTGCAAATCCCCATTCAACATCGGTTTCAGAGTGATCCGTCCGGTTAAATGGTCCCCCGTGGTAAATCGCTAATTTTTGGTCGCCCCACATGCGGAGTCTGAGACTCAATATAAGACATAGAGGACGCTCCGGAAATACATCCGGACAAAGAGTTCATATCTTTCTTAATGTAATCAGGCAAGTTCCGGGTGGTGACGATATCCGACACGGCCAGCCGCCCACCTTGCTTAAGAACACGAAATGCCTCACGGAACACCTGTGGCTTTTCGGGAGACAAATTGATCACGCAGTTGGAAATAATGCAGTCGACGCTATTATCTGCAACAGGTAAGTTCTCAATTTCTCCTAAGCGAAATTCAACATTGCGATATTCCCCTTGCACGGCGTTGTAACGGGCCTTGGTAACCATTTCTGGCGTCATATCGACCCCAATCACCTTCCCTGTAGTCCCTACTTGTTTCGATGCCAGAAAACAATCAAAGCCGCCCCCACTTCCCAAATCAAGTACGGTTTCCCCGGCCTTCAGTTCCGCAATTGCCTGCGGATTACCACATCCCAACCCCAGGTTTGCTCCCTCGGGCACAACGGATAACTCCGTTTCCGAATATCCCATTTTTGCTGATATTTGTTGATAATCAACGGGTGTTGTTCCGCATCCGCAACCCGAATCACAACAACTGTCTTGGGAGGCAGACGGGTCTGCAATTTGTCGGTACCGATCACGAACATATTGGCGAATCGTATCACTGGGAATCTGATTCATAGTTTTTTCTCCTCTTCGCAATCTAGCTCGAAACTTCCGGCAGAAGAACATAAGTTCGTGTTCAAATAGATATTGGATTCAGGATTTGTGCTTTGGAGCGGAGACAGTTCGGTTTGCAACCATTGTGTAAGCTTGCCAATAGCTTTTTCATCCGGGAAAAAACACTTCCAAGTCCCCCTAGCTTCCCGGCGAACGAGACCCACTTGCTCGAGTAATTTCAAGTGATGGGATACAGTTGGTTGAGACAGTCCTGTTAGGCTCACAACATCGCTGACGCAACAGCCATTCTCAAAGGCTTCAATTCGGTCACTGCAAGTAGCAATGCACCCCTTGGCCATCATTTGCAGAATCGAAAATCGGCTTTTGTCAGCCAAAACTGAAAGTTGCTGAAACATCTCTTCATTCATATTGACCACCATCAATATTTACCCATGTCGATATGATAGCCCAGATCCAATTATCCCGTCAAGGGAAAAATTAAAAATCTGAGTCCGCAATTTGTAGTGCGCATTTCGTACTGTCAATCATTTACTCGACTTTTCACTCTGCTCCACTTCGACAAATTTCTATATGCTCTAGCTATCGGTTCCTGTACACCAGAGCTCCATCCGACGGAACAAACACAAGAAAGTTTTTTGGAGAGGCGACAACCAAAAAGAATCCAGTGCATAATCACGCCGGCTATATTAGCGTCGTTGTGAATGCTTCCTTTTTTTCAACTCTTACAGTGCCCTTCCTCGGAAAACCCCTGACGGACACGTGGTTGGCTGAAAATGACTCCGAAGAGATCATTTCATCTATTCTTTTTTCGTCGGTTTGAATTTACCAGCAGGAACAATTAATACCGAGAATGTATACGAATCCTCATTGTCAATTTACATCTAAATTGTCGTTCAGTATTTACTGTTGCAACCACCCACACTTATTTGGGAAAATTGTATTCGTAGCTCGTTTTGATTCTCTAATTTTACGTCCTAATTTTGATACGGATGGAGGACCCGAAAACACAGGACAGAACTCCGCAAACGGAACCTCTTTTGAACACGTGAATACTTTGTCCACTTTCACATGGAAGCAATGAACCCGGTCGTATTGCACTCGAACTGTTTCGTCGGGGGTAAAGCTAAGCTGGGGTATGGATGGATGGCAAACCTCCTCCCCTGATCGGATCGTTTGCCGCAGGCGATGCGATCATTCACGGAGGAGGTTCAGCCATCATCTAGCCATCGCGGAAATCATTGCGCATACGAAGTTCACCGATAACAATAGTGAATCTTATCCGTCGGCAGTATACTCACCCGCCCTAACTTCTTCCATCCCTTAGCGTTTATGAATCTGGTACGCTTCCTGCGCAGATTCTATGGCGTCGTCGATTCGACCACCCGTGGCGAGAACCATGGCGGCTGCCACACTGCCCTCCACAAACGGAGCATCGGCGATCCTAATATCCCTTGTATCAGCGAACAGATCTCGTGCCGTCTCGGCTGCAATAAAGGCACTGCCCAAATCCCCGAGTACCAGAATCGCCTCACATCCCTGGGCTTTGAGTTGTTCCAATGCGCTAACCACCATAGTGGCATCCACTCCCAAAGTCTCTTGCCCCCCGACGGTGCCGACGGTGAGGGTGTTGCCTGCCAGCGCTTGAATCAATTCCGCTAAACCCTCCGCCAAACGCTTGGAATGCGATACCAGCAAAATCCCAATCATTTTAGCCTCCTAACACACTGTCAAGACAGTCCCACCATAATGCGGAGGAAAACGCCCCCGGATCAACATGCCCAATGGAGCGAGCCCCTAGGTAAGAAGCCCGGCCCCGTCGGGCTTGCAGATCCTTGGTGCCTTGCGCGTAGTGTTGCGCCAACTCGCGGAGTTCACGTAATCGTGCTCTGAGAGGCCTGTCCTGAGGGGCCGCTTGCAACCAATTGACAGCGGGCCGCATCACATCCACCATCGTCTTATCCCCGACATGGGCCTTTCCCCGCTCTTCGATGTTGCCCACAAAGGTGTCCATCCACAACACCAGCGTCCTATCATCACATTCAGAGGACATGGGAAAGACTAAGGCGGCTTTCATGAGACCGGATCCCCAAAGAGCTCCTGACGCCCCTCCCACGGTACTTAATAGAGTCATACCGACCTTTTTGCTAAGTGTCTGCAAATTGAGATGGGGATCGGGGGGTTCATTTCCCAAAATCTCGACCTTTCCCAGTCCCCGGGTGAGATTGGTTCCATGATCCCCATCCCCAATGGCCCGATCCAAATCATCCAAGTGTTCTTGATTCTGACGAACCCGCTGGGCAAAGCATTGCCACAACAAAGAGAACTGCTCAATGGTCATAAACAACACCTTGCCTCAAAGCGGGCGTATCACACGGAGCCATAAGCCACTGATTCAATTCTCCCTGCAGCCGCAGGAGGGTGACGGAAGCACCGGCCATTTCTAAAGACGTCATATATTCACCCATCCAGACCACATCCCTAGAGATCTGTTTGGCCGTCAACCACGATCCCACATTTTTCGCCAACACGGCCAATTCGATAAGGGGGGTGGCCCCCATTCCGTTGATTAAACACGCCACGTGAGTGCCGCTTTCGAGTTTGAGGTCCGCGGCAATGCGCTCGAGCAAGAAATCTGCCAATTCCCGGGCCGGCTTGACGTCTTGCCTGTGTGTACCGGGTTCGCCGTGTATCCCGATACCCATTTCCATTTCGGTCTCTGACAAGGTAAACGTGGGTTTTCCCGCCGCAGGAACGGTACAGGGAGCCAAAGCAAAACCCATGGAACGCACATTGTCAATCACCATTTGGGCCCCATCGTGCACAGCCTGCAAATGGGCACCCGATTCCGCCAGAGCCCCGGCAATCTTATGCACAAACACCGTGCCGGCTATGCCTCTCCGTCCTGTGGTAAAGAGGGAATCTTCCACGGCAACGTCATCATTCACAATAACACTGGCCGTTTCGATGCCTTCCTCCGCCGCCAAGTCTTTGGCGATTTCGAAGTTCATCACATCGCCCGTATAGTTTTTTATCACCAAGAGGACCCCGGCACCGTGATGAGCTGCGCGAATTCCTGCCAAGATTTGATCGGGAGTGGGCGACGTAAAAACTTCCCCGGCCACGGCCGCATCCAACATGCCATATCCGACGTACCCTCCATGGGCCGGCTCATGACCGGACCCTCCGCCGGACACAATCCCCACTTTCCCTTCAGCCTTGGGCTTCTTCCGCGTGAGGACGTGGGTACCGGGGACGCGCTGCAAATATTCCGGAAAAGCCCAGATGAAGCCTTCCAACGCATCGTCCACCAATTGTTCAACGCTGTCTAGCAGCTTCTTCATTAGAGTTTCCCCCTATCGTGACTATGGTTCAATCCATCCTTGTGCTCGCGTTACGGCTCGTTTCCATCCGTCATAGAGTTCCTCCCGGGTGACATCGTCCATCGCCGGGGAAAACAAGGCTTCCCGGTGCCAAGTCGCCGCCAGAGGCTCAAATCCCGGCCATACTCCTGTTGCCAGACCTGCCAGGAAAGCCGCTCCTTGTGCTGTGCTCTCCTTGACCTGCGGACGTTCGACCTCGAATCCTAGGATATCCGCTTGAAATTGCGCCAAGAATTGATTCGTGATGGCTCCGCCATCCACGCGCAGCGTTTTAATGGATTTGCCGCTGTCCTTCATCATAATTTCCAACACGTCGCGCGTTTGATAGGCAATGGATTCCAATGCCGCCCGCACAATATGCGCCCGATTACTGCCGCGGGTCAAACCCACCAGGGTGCCTCTGGCATAACTATCCCAATACGGAGCCCCCAGGCCCACAAAGGCCGGCACCATATACACGCCGTCCGTACTGTCCACCGAAAGGGCCAGTTCTTGGGTTTCTTGTGCACTGCTAATCAAGTGCAACTCATCCCGGAGCCACTGTACGACGGCGCCGGTGATAAAAATCGAGCCTTCCAAGGCATATGTCACCCGTCCTCCGATCCCCCAGGCAATCGTTGTGACCAACCCTTGAGTGGAGGTCACGGGCACTTCTCCCGTGTTCATTAAGAGAAAGGAACCGGTGCCGTACGTATTTTTTGCTGCGCCAGGACTAAAGCACCCCTGACCAAACAAGGCCGCCTGCTGATCCCCGGCAATTCCCGCAATCGGAATCGCTTGTCCAAACCAATGGGGACTGGTCTCTGCGCAAATTCCTGAAGAATCGACCACTTGGGGGCACATGGATAGCGGGACACCCAAAATTTTTAGCAGTTCATCGTCCCACCGCAAGTCATGAATGTTGTACAGAAGAGTGCGTGAGGCATTGGAGTAATCCGTCACATGGGCGGCTCCCTCCGTCAGTTTGTAAATTAACCAGCTGTCCACTGTACCGAATAGCAGTCGTCGCTGTTCGGCCAACTCACGGGCCCCCGGCACATTATCCAAAATCCACGCCACTTTCGTTCCCGAAAAATAGGCATCAATCACCAGTCCGGTTTTTTGACGAAACGTATCGGTAAGATTGCTGGCTCGAAGTTGGTCACAGTAACTGGCCGTCCGCCGACATTGCCAGACAATTGCATTATAGATCGGCTTTCCCGTGGTCTTGTCCCACACCACGGTGGTCTCACGTTGATTGGTAATCCCAATGGCCTTAATGGTTTCTACGGGCACATGGACCTGATTCAGACACGTTTGCACGGCTTCCCATTCCGATTGCCATATTTCCTCGGGATCGTGCTCGACCCAGCCTGGCTTGGGATAGATTTGGCGAAACTCTTTTTGGCCTAGAGCCACGATTTGACCATTTTGGTCAAATAAGATGGCGCGGCTGCTCGTGGTGCCCTGATCGAGCGCCAAGACATATTGTTCGCTCATTGATTTTTTCTCCCTTCAACAGGTGTCATATTTGATACTGCCAGTTCCTCTTGCGTCGTCTGGCTTTCGGCATTCACGTTAGCTTCTTGACGTTTAATCAGTGTTAATTCAATAAAATACCGGTACGCAAATGCGGCAATAGACGAACCAATGAGCGGTCCTAATATCGGGACCCACCAATATCCATAGGGACCGGGAAACGCGTTTTTTCCCCATCCTTCCATCCAGAGAAAAATTCGTGGACCCAAATCACGGGCTGGATTAATGGCATATCCTGTTCCTACACCAAAAGCGATACCTATGGCCATCACGGCCATACCGATAATAAACGGCCCCATGTTGCTTTGCACACTCAAGTTTTTAGTATCAATGACCGCCAATACAAATAAAACTAAAAAGAATGTCGCGATGATCTGATCTAACAAGGCAAACCCCATTTGCCCGTGAAAGTATTTTGCTGGAAATGTGGCCCAAATACTAAATGTCGTTAACCCTCCGCTTGAAGCGCGACTGACCACATGATGCGCAAGGTTCCAGGCGTCAACCGCGTGATAATAATCCAAATAGACGATAGCTGCTCCGCAAAAAGCTCCGAGTGTTTGCGCCACCGAGTAGGGTATAACCTTTTTCCACGGAAAGGCTTTCCGAATCGCCAAAGCCAGCGACACAGCCGGATTAATATGAGCTCCTGAAATACCTCCTGCCACGTAGACCGCAAAGGTGACACCCAATGCCCATCCCCATGTGATAAGGAGCCATCCCCCGGCTCCTTGAAAAATCACCAGTGTTCTTCCGGACATGGTGAGCCCTACAACAGCTACCGCATCTCCTCCCGCCCCAAACGCTAAAAGAATAAAAGTTCCCATAAATTCGGATAACAATTCGCCCCAGACCGTGGCACGCCAACCGGTCTTTCCCCGCATTTGAGCCATTCTTCCTTCACCTTCTCCTCAATTTCTGCCTATGCACTCCTCATGAACCGACCAAACCAACATAAAAAAGCCCATGCACAAATTCTGCACGGACTTTCTCCTGTTCTCCTGCCGTTCCAAGAATCATGATAGTTTATTTAACACATTATTGCAAGTTTTCTCACAGGTATTTGCAGGTCCTCGGCAAAGTTAGATTTCGACAATTATGACAATATCATGATGAAAATCGGTGCGAGGCCAACCCAGAATGGTTGGCACTGTAAGCGATGATGTTTCCGACATGTAGACAGGTCAAACC
>JAKACM010000174.1 GCA_021821465.1 Bacillota bacterium | reverse complement strand
CACAGGGCAGAGCTTTTCGTCGACGTTCCCCAGGACCCGACACACGCAAGGGAGAGAGGGGAGGAATCTGACATCTGATGTCATGTCAGGCAAAAATTACTCGACAAAGCGGTTGTCGACATCGATTCTCGCAACGCGAGAAATACTGGAAACCACGGAAATCGATGCAATTGTAAGAAAATCGTTCAGAGAGATCGCTCGTGTTCACTTAACGGGGGTTAGACCGTCTGCACCGCATAGGTGGCAGACGTTTTCTTGGGGGAGCGTGCTAAGGGGCCTAGAGATTCCCAAGAGCCGCCCCCCGTCCAAGCGTCGTCTTTGAGTCGCTGACACAATCCAAAGGTCGTCGGTAGACGACCGAGCCAATGCATACCCAGGGCTCGGATTTTCTCCAGCGAGGGCTCCGCCATGAGGGCTGAATCGGCAATATAGTAGCTGCCGGTCCAAAAATCCTCCGGGAAGTCTTTTGCCAGCTGGTCCAGCCACTGCGGATGCCAGGCCTTGTCCGATTGATTGCCGGACAGCATGGTGGCTCCGAGCACCTGGCCCTGCTCATCCACGGTCAATCCCGCCATAATTTGACGCAAATCGGGGCGATGATCTTTACTGTGACCCCAGGTGAGTGCCACCGGGGCCGTCGGCCCCGTGTCGGCATTCGGATAATCTCCAAAGAGGGCAAAAGCCGTCGTGTCCGAGTGCAGCATCATCGGTCCGGTTCCCTGGACGGCTTGCATCCGTGGTCCTAATGTCGCCAGCAGGGTGCGCCCGTGATCGGCCAGGTCCTCCAAGACCCGACCGAGGGCATCATCATTAAACTGATGGGCCGTGATGCCTTGACCCCAGAGCAGAGCCAAGGGCAAGGATTCGGCCCAGTATTCGACCTGATACAAGGGATTGTGTTGCGTCAACACATTGATGACGAGCATCAAGAGAATCATTCCCGGGGAGATCCGGGAACGGGCCGAATCCCATGGCAGGACGGAGTCGACGACGGTCAACCAATTGACGCGATCGGCCAGGATTCGCGTCACCCACGCAATGCCCGTTTGCGGAAATAGATTGGGATCGCCCGTCAAATCCACAATCGGTGGTGTCATGTCTGATGTATTCATACGATCACTATTCGCGAGACAGGAGCCCAATTCCTTTGAGGAATATTCCGACTATTTAAATCCTCAGGATTTCGCTATTTGACATGCGGAGTCTGGGCTGTATCAAATCTCCCGATCTTATTCTCGGTACCGGGGATGACGTGGGCGTTAGCAGGTGAATTACTAATGGCATGGATCGGAGACGATAAAGACCCAACCAGTGTAAACACCAAACTTCCAATAATGGATACTCCTCTAACAACACGTCGAATAATCATTGTGTGTAGTACTCCTTTCCGTACCCCAGTTCTCGATGTCGTACCTCTCATATAGTGGTTGCAATGTATGGATATTACTGGTGTCAATACCAAGTAATAGATCCAAATTAAGGATTCGTGATGGCTGCCACAAATACCTTTTTTGGTCAGAATATTGTAAGTCATCTGTCCCCCTACGATGAGTCTGGTCCATCTATAAACTGGATCTCTTATCGAGGCTTTTCGTTCCATTACTACTGGTACCCCTATTACCTGTATTTAAACTTATCGGGTATCCGGGATTTGTGATTGATCCATCGAGTTCTGCTTGGAACAAACGCCGGGATGCTTCGTGTTGATCCAAGCCCTTTCGCAGACTAAGGACAATCGGCCAAAATCGGTTGATCGGGGGGCAAGCAGACCCATGGCCACACAAAGCTGCGGCCGACCGAATCCACCATGGCGGCCAACGGCCCATATCCGAGTGTAAGTTTATTAACCGCAACGGAAAGGTAATGACCGAACATGTCACCGGACAACCGCCGCAACTTGAAAAGTGCCGCGCAACTCGAACACGGCTTCGAATGACCGAACCGCGACGGTACTCGGCTTGATGTACGCTCTTGTAAACAGATGATGCGAGGCGTTAAACCAGTGGGCTTAACGGCGAGATCGAGTCTGGATGGACTTGCCTCCAGCCCAATCTTGCAGGAAGCTCCATTACAACACCCGTGCGAAGCTGTCGGGTGAGCGTACTTATGACCCTTGGCCGGACTTCCTCCCAAGAGGCGACGAGAACGGCGCCCGGACTCACGACGGAAAAACGTGGTCAGAATAGAAACGGGCGTTGGCGGTTCGGTGTCATTACTATCCAGCTGATCATGTGGTGCCGGATTGTGCGTGGATCCTGGGAGCATTTTTATGGGGAGGGTCTCATTGGGAGAGCACTCTTGAGCTATATAAATGTGCGGAAATTTTTCCATTTTTTCTGGTTCGTAAAGGAGATCCTTGAGGCGATGGCGAATAGATCCGCCAAGAGGGATGCGCCTCATGGTAAAGATCACGAACACCCACGGGGCTATACGTTGAAAACACGACTACCGAGCGATCCTAAGAAAAATTAAGTGCGATTTATATAGCAGGGCAAAACGGGTTCGAACCTTCCGTCGGAGGTGACTCAAGATCTGGTTCGATGGGCCCAGGAGACTTTTGACTGTGCACGTGCCCACTGTCCATTGTGTAGTAGCTCCACAGCTGCGCCCTGCGACATTCTATGGATGATCAGAACGCGGTCATGACTTCATGGCGAATCAGCGGATATTTCCAGAGACACAGCAATCCCTTCATCGAAAAGCATTCGCACGACGCAGTGTGTCGCATAGGTGTTTACGGGATAAAGCCGAACTGCACACCGCAGTGTGCCCCAAGGAATGCCCCACTCCGTGCTGAATGTGCCATAATCTGGCTTATGGTGGAAAATCACATACCCCGAAGTGCGATGGAGTGATGATTCGCTCTGGCCTACTTCCATCCGCTGACTACGAGGCCAGTACGGTATGCATAATGCGAAACGAGCCGAATATTGGTCAACCTAAGTGACGCCGCCTTGCTGTATCACGCCGCTATGGCGGGCGACGAGATCCCATCGTCTGCCGTGGTGGGTGCGAGGACGGAGACACCCTTTCCCATACTGAGCGCGAACGCAGATTTCCATCATCATACCTGCCTCGGGGTCTATTCCGTTCGGCTAATGAGACTTTAAAGACTATGCTGTAGATTGTGCGTCCGGCGATTTTCTATTTGTCGGCGCACGAACGTTATGAAAAACAGACCCCAGCCCACCGCCAGGACGGTCAGGCTCACTAGTGCGTCTGCGACGTTTCCAAAACCCGCCGGGCCAGAACGTAAAATACCTATGCAGTGACTTACGAGGGTCCATGTCAAGGGTATGGTGTATCCACCCAAGAAAGCAAATCCCCCTACTCGCCCAATAACCACAAACCACGCATAGACTCGCGTTGCATGGTCTGTTTCAGTTGTGCGAGGTCTTCTTGACGACCGCCTCCTAAGATAATTTGTGGCATCGTCTAGAAGATTCTTTTTCCCTAGGAAGTTCGCAACGGCATAATAAATATCGGTGCGCATAAAAAAGAGAAATTGCCACGCGATCTGAGACAGTTTTATCAAGAGCAGGACACGTAGGAACCGAACAATGACCACCTGATGCAATAAACCCATCAGGCTTCCCGCCAGACCAAAAATTGCAATGTCGGTAAATAGCCCCGCTAGATAAACGCGATAGCGCTGTTGGCGTTTTAGCTCCCATACGTGAGTGACGTCGGTTTGCGCAACCAAAAATTGCAAACGCGTCCCGATGGAGATGCGGGCCGGAATGTTTAACGAACGCGCGGCAGCCACATGGCTCATTTCGTGAAGAAACACCGATGCCCAAGTGACAATGAGAAAAGTAACCATGGAAATCGACACTGAGTGGGTCCACAAAATCGCTGAGTAAGTAGGAAAATAGTCTGGATGTGCAAGAAACGTAATAAGCGCCGAGGCCACAAGAAGAGCCACTACACAGTAGGACGGCCAGCTAAATAGCCAGCTAACATGTTTTGGACGCAGATGCTCAAACTGAGTATGTTGCACTGGCGGTCGGTCCAGGATGGCCATGTCGCTTACGGTTTGGACAAAATCTAGGGCGTCGACCTCCGTTCCCAACCTTTCGCCGAGCACATGCCCGGCCTGGGCAATCGAGCGAGACCCGTCCAGCAATTTTATTAGTTCGGCTCCGACTTCGGGCACATTGACGAACGATGACCCGTTGCCAATGACGAAATCATCCTCGCCGTCCTGAACCACAGTGAGCCACGACAAATTGGGTCTCGATTGGTTCGTCATCGCGCCGCTCCATGTCATCGCATCCCATCAAGAAGGTGGCGGATAATAGCACGTCCCGCATTTGTAATTATGTGCGTGTCCAGTTCGCTGAGATGGTCTTTAGCTAACATTTCCAACTCGCTTCGGGCGCTCTCGGCAGTGTTCGTATACCGTCCGCCGCCACGAAATAGTTGCGAGTACTGCGTGGACACCGTAAACAACGTAGCCATGTAATTCTGCAGGTCGGCCTCTTGCGCAAGGTCATCATTTTCTATTGCATTGGCCAACCCTTTCTTGATTGTTGTCAAGTCAGACTTGCGCCGCCGGTAAAAATAACGCGGAGAAGACAGTAGTGGATGGTCACTGAGCAATAGTTCTGGATCGGCAAACGCGTCTGCCAGATCCTGTTCCAACGACTCCCACAATTTTATCTGTCGCGCAACCAGATCCCGACGACGGACTGGAGAATTTGCCAAAGCTCCACCAATCCATTTAAACAACGGCAGCTCCATTACGAGAGACATGCAGGAGGCATTGACGTAGTCGAAGCTGGCACCGCCATTATCATAAAAGCTGAGGGAGCCTTCTGGCTCAAGGCTTCGGAGATAATCAATTTCCAAGCGCGCGTGCGGCAGCCCGAACACTCCCTCTGCAAAGGTTTCGACATAGGGTATGGGGCTATACATTTTGGGATCTAAACCGTAAGTGTGGAACACATCGCGAATTTTTGGAGCGAGCTGTGAACCCTGCGGCGAAATCAATGTGTACGCCCCCGGGAATACACCGTTGTGCAAAGATACAAGCAACTCAGGATTCGACATGTCAATCAATCGTCGGACGGCATCTGTTTCGGGCAGTGGTTGATCGAAATGAATGCCCCCATAATTCAACGGAAAGGTCCACTCGACCTGTTGTGATGGATCCGGGCGATACCAATGGTCGATCATTCGCGCTATAGAAACCGTGTCGGACCACCAGGCTTGATTTTTCAGGGCTCCATCAACGTCCCAGACAGGCACAAGATACCAACACTCGTGGTTGTTTGGCGATTGCCAGATGGCGGCCTCTTGAACGATAGCCTCCATAATAGGTTCGCAGAGAGGCTCATTAGGGTGAGCGAAGCCCAAGAACAACGCCCGACGAGGCAGGTAAGAAATTTTTAGCGCCTCAATAACGTTCCCGGATCGGGATGTGCCAATGGAGAGCACATCCACTTCCACCCCCAAATCTTTTGTCACGTCATGAATACGCGTTATGAAGTCATTAATCGAGAGAAGTTTCAACTGGTATTCCACCTCCGTTGCACACAGGGCAGTCTTGTCGGCGTTCCCATTGCTCTATTCGAATGCTGTAATCTACCAAGTCGAACATTAGCGTGCGGCTCAAAGTCCTTGCAGAAGCGAACTCCGTTATCCATTTTATGACTTCTGCACTTGAGAAGTCGCCCACCAACCCGCAGAGTGGCCCGAACGACGGGACAACGCGGTCCTCATTGACGTATTCGGACCCCAGGTCCGATTCGAGAGCCAATTCCTGACATTTCCAGCAGGCTGTGACATGGGGCACGACCAAAGGCCCCACCAATGCGAGATACTCGGAAAAACCTGCATACAAACAGGGTGTGTTGAGCTTTACGCAAGCGAAATTTACCAAGCGCCGTATTTCTCGACGTGGTTCATCCAGAGTGCTGACCACGAAGTCTACGCCGTTTATGATGTCAAGGATCTCAGAAGTCGTCGTTACATACTTATCGACGGACACGACCTTCAGCGAAGGGTTGATGTGCTGCAACCTATCTTTGGCAGCTTGCACCTTTAGAGCGCCAACATCGTTCAAAAAATAAAGCGTTTGCCGCGGGAGATTGGATAGGTCAACGTGGTCACCATCGACTATTCGCAACTCCCCAAGGCCAGCTCGGGCGAGCTGAGCGGCCACAGTCGTTCCGATCGCTCCCAGACCGAGAACAGCAACGCTACAATTGGCTAACCGCTCGTTGGCACGCACACCGCGATCGGCATCGGTAAACATACCAAAAAACATTGCTTGTCTACTAAGTCTAGGATTCGTTTCAAGGTGAGCAACATCTGAGTATGAAACTAAAATGCCCTCATCTAGCAATTGACGGATCGTTTCACGAACGTGGCACGGCTCCATGCCGCACTTGCTCCAAAGTAGTTTGGCAATTTGTTCAATCGTTTGAGGCTCATAAACACATGTTCGTAATAATACCGATAACTCGTGGGCCTCAGAAGTTATAATCTTGCCAGTTTTAGGTAGTCCGCCCAGACGAATCGATCCCGTGGAATCGTCTATATACAAAGGCAACATTGGGTTTACAATGACGTTCACTGGTTAGTCCTCACTAATAGGGATGAGCGAGAGACCCAGCTTCCGCCCGGTTCGAAAGCCGGGAGTCTCGCATTGCTGTTAGCAGTTTTGGTCGACGTGACAGGTAGTCTGCACATCTTCAACCTTCTTCACTTGAATTTTCATTTTGTTCCACCTCCTCCTCGATGGGATGGTGCGCACAGTCCGAGCATTACACCTCAGACTTCGCATGTCAAATAGGGAAATCATGAGGATTTAACTTGAGTTTCGGTGCGCCAAGATAAGCTGACCGTCTCGAGCCGGTGCAATTCCGGCCTCCGCAAGGACTAGCCCTCCACGGAGAATCGAGTTTTGGGTCCGAGGCCGTGAGGTCTCGGGCTAAGC
>JAKACM010000051.1 GCA_021821465.1 Bacillota bacterium | reverse complement strand
GGAAACCCGTCATGGACAAATTTTTGGGCAATCCCGTGACCCAAGCCGACAAATTTCGTGAAGACTCGCCGATAAACTATTTGGAAACCATGACTCGGCCGATGTTGGTGATTCAAGGAGCGAACGATCCGCGCGTAGTACAGCAGGAATCCGATCAATTGGTTCAAGCCCTCAGAGATCGCGGACGCGAAGTCGAGTATCTGGTTTTGCCGGACGAAGGGCACGGATTCTCTAAAAAAACCAACGAGATTGCCGTATATAAAAAGATTGCAGAATTTTTTCGTCAATATCAATGACACGACTTACGGGACATTCTATGATGAGCACATAGACCATGTTACTTGACACAATATAGGTGAGCGCCATGAGATACCGTTCGTCAGTTGACCGCCTGATCGGCTCGATGGGAGTTGTCATCATCGCTATACCGCAAGAGCGAACAGGTGTTGGGACCGTGAAGGTGAATGGACAGCAGTGGTCTGCCGTCACGGATAATCCCGAATCGATTCCCATTGGAAGCAAAGTCTGGGTCAGTGCACGCGACCACGTGATATTGATCGTTGTGCCGGAACCCGGATAAGGGGGCGTATACGGTGTTGGAATTTTTAATTGAAGCGGTTGTGATTCTTGCTTTAGTGGTATTAGCTCTCCGATCGGCCTTGCGCATTGTTCCGCAGGGATCTGTCGGAGTTATTGAGCGATTAGGGCGCTTTCATCATGAAGCGGTACCCGGCTTAGTTGTCAAGTTACCGCTTATGGACAATTTGCGCTTTGTCAGTACGAAGTCGGTGACGGTCACTCTGGCTCCTGAACCGGTGATTACTGCCGATAACGTTAGTCCGGTCATAGACGCCTACTTTCTGTATCAGGTAGTGGACGCGAAAAGTTACTTGTACGAAATTCAAAATCCGGAACTTGCTATTAAGAATATCGTTTCATCGACTTTACGTTCCGAAGTGGGTCAGCGTAAGCTGGCCGAAGTCATGACCCACCGCGAACAAATCAATGCGGCCTTGCGTAATGAACTCGACGAAATCACGGGTCCTTGGGGCATTAGAATTGTTCAGGCCTCCATCCGCCAAGTGGATTTGACCGATGAAATGCAAAAAGCCATGGAAGCTCAAAAAAAAGCCGATGCCAATAAACTGGCAGCAATAGAGCAGGCTCAAGGTCTAAAAGAAGCCAGCATTTTGCAAGCGGAAGGCTCACGCCAGGCCGCTATAGCTCAAGCCGAAGGCGAGCAAAAGGCTATGGTATTGCGAGCAGATGCCTCCAAACAAGCCCGAATTTTGCAAGCGGAGGCCGAAGCCATAGCCATTCGTAGGCTCGCAGAAGCCCAAGCCGATGCCACTCAAGTGGTAAATCGGGCGATTTTGACCTTGGCAGAAGACGATTCCCACAGATGGCACCAGGAGAAAATGGATGTCATCTTGCGGCTCAAATCGTTGGAAACTTTGGGACAGGTCGGTCAGTCTTCGTCCACTAAATTGGTGTTGCCAGGAGAGGTTACCGGACTGGCAGGATTGTTTGATGCGTTGAAAATGCCCGATTCGGTTAAACCGGAATGACGGTATGTCAGATACCGGGAAAGGATCCTGACCGCGGGATTTGCCTTCGGCCAGGGCTCTCATCTCTATAAATTCAACGGGACACGGCCTCGGAGTGATGGACTACCCGGCTTGATTCGTCACCGCGAAGCGCAGACAAAACTGCCGCGGCCAATGCCATGAGCGCCATAAATCCGAAAGCCAGATCGAGTCCATGGATAAAATGGGTCATGGCCAATGTACTGACCACTGTCGGTTCCCCCGAGAAGATGGCTAGCGTTACGGATGGAGGTACGGTGGCGGCTATCAGAGCCAAGACAGCTCCTACCGAGAACACATTACCGGTATTGAGAAGCATGGTTCGGGTTCCTGCGGCCACACCGCGCTCGCCCGGAGTCACGGTTCCCATGATGGCGCTAGTGTTGGGGGAATTAAAGAGACCGTTTCCGATTCCTGCGACCACAAGCCATGCGGCAATGACACTATAGGGAGTCGTAACCGAGACGCTGAAGGAAAAGCCCAAGAGGCTTACCGTCATAACTAAAGCGCCGAAAGTGGCGAGTATCCTGGCTCCCATGCGATCGGCCAACCACCCTGAAATAGGTGCGGTAATTCCCATAGCCACTGCCATAGGAATTACCGCGATGCCGGCTTGCAGAGCGTTGTCTCCGCGGGCTCCTTGAAAATAGAAAATGAACAAAAGAATAATGGCACCCCGGCCGATGGCAATAAAGAAGTTAGAGAGATTGCCCATCGCAAAAGCCTTGATCCGGAACAACTGCAATTTGAGTAAGGGCTGACTGACGACCCGTTCCCACCGGAGAAATACATACAAGCCCAGAATTCCGGTTGTCAGGGCCATGTACACAACAGGGTTGGACCATCCCCGAATACCGCCCCAAGTAATCGCAATGAGGATCCCCAAGAGACTGATCATGTAACTAAGATTTCCCCAATAATCGATGCTTTGATTGCGTTGGGGTTTGGTCACGTCCCGCAGTTGGATCCACGACCACACTGTTCCGATGACCCCTACGGGAACATTGAACCAAAATATCCAGTGCCAGCTAATCCAGCTAACCAAGAGTCCACCCAAAATCGGTCCGGTAATTTGGCCCAGCGCGATAACGATGCTGTTGATTCCCAATGCCAGGCCGAGCTGCTCTCGAGGAAATGCGTCCGCTACGATTGCCGTAGCATTCCCCATGACCAAAGACCCTCCGATAGCTTGCACCGCACGGATAATGAGAAGTGTTTGCCCGTTGGGCGCGAAACCGGCCGCAAGGCTGGCGGCAGTAAACAGGGTAAATCCTGCGACGTACCACCTCTTGCGCCCATACATATCCGAAAATCGCCCCACGGTTAATACCAATACGGTTTGAGTCACCATGTAGGCCAACATGACCCATATAGCCAGCAAAGAGGACATGTGAAGCACTCGAATTAGGGTAGGTAGTGCCACCAGGAGTGTCGTGCCATTGACCATGGCCATAAACATTCCCAAACTCGTGGCAGAAAGAGCCCACCATTTGTAATGCGTCGGCATCGCCCCACGGACATCCATTTTTTGTCACTCCCGATGATATTTATTTGATCCAACCCACCCGATCTTGATTACACTATTCATTAAAACTGCCTGAGCATGGACGACCAAGACATTTTACGATATACATAGATATAGAAATAATTTATGGGGAAGACTTATGGAGATTACATTGCGCCAACTGGCCTGTTTAGTCGCCGTGGCTGACCACGGATCGATTTCGGCTGCGGCCGAGGCTTTAGACGTCACTCAGCCCACCGTGACTCACCAATTAAAGTTGCTTGAGGATTTAATCGGGCACCGTCTGGTTGATCGCAGCGCTAGAGGTATCACGGTGCGTCCGGAAGGTCAACTGGTTGTGGATAGGGCTCGAGCCATCTTACAACAGGTCATATCGATTGCAGACGATCTGGTGGATGTCCGAACCATTCACGGAGAAGTGCGCTTGGGAATTATTCAAACCGCCTCGGCCGCCCATTTTCCGTTCGTCTATCGCCGGTTGATGACCCGCTATCCGGATGTTCACCTGGTTGTGACTGAAGCTCGGTCTATGGATTTAGTGGAGAAAGTGCGCCACGGAGATTTGGATTTAGCGGTGGTCACTTTGCCTATCGTTTATACCGATGTGCAGGTGGCCCCTTTATGGCGTGAGGAACTCGTTCTCATTGACAATCCGTCTTCTTCTTCGCAAGATGAGGCGATATCTCTGCGACAATTGGATGGCTTGCCGTTTATTGGTCTGGATGTGGGTACCGGACTGCAAAGACACGTGTTGGCACTCTTTCACGAGTATGGCATTCAGCCGCGTCTGATCTTCCAAGCCACTAGCATTGCCACAGTCATTGGATTTGTTGCGGCGGGACTGGGAATTTCAATTGTCCCCAATCAAACGGCCCGGGTATATGCCGATGTGGGGCAAATTGTCATCCGTCATTTGAATCCCACGGCCTTTCGGCAATTGGCTTTGATTTATCGCCCCTTAGACACCATGCCCAGCGCAGTTCGTGTCATCGTTCACACTTTTATCAATCAGGCCCGCCGATTCCCGCGCGGGTAATCACTTAAACTTTGTGGCGGGACTATAGCGGACCCCGAAATTCGGACAATCTGGGAGGCCTTCCAGTGTTTCACTGGACACTATGTCCAGACAGAAACACCCCTCTTGCTCGTCGGTGATTCGGAACCACGCCAGTACGGAGAGATTATTTCGTTTCTGCGCTCAATTAACGCCCATATATTGTCATATACAAATATTGGCTCAAAAAAGTAAGGTGCACTCTATCGACGGTGAGTTGCTGCAGACGCTTGTCCAGAGCCCATAAAGGAGCCGAGGTGTCTTGAGCCAAGACGAGATATTGAGCATCATAGGCGCTCATTTGCATAGTTACGGCAAGACTCAGGCTGTCTTGCGGCCTTACCTGATATTCGTCAATGCCGAAGTTTAAGGGCATCCAGCGCTTGTTCGGCAAAAGGCTGAGTGATGCGAGATCGTCTGATGGCCATGGCCGGCACATTCGTGATTTCCGACCAAAATATCGGAGGTACGAGAATACGCAAAGTTGAGTCTCAATAGTCCGGGCCCGCAAATAGAGCGTCGCATCCTTATCATCAGGCAGAACCAGCTGATAATAAGGATGCGACGTGTCCAAGACAACCCTGGTATTCATAACCGGCCGTCATCGCGCATTTCGCGAATTTCTTCTGCCGTTACGGGCTGGGTGATTTGTTTTCGCAATTGATCCATAAGGCGGGCCGTTTCCTGACGCCGGAGACGCTGCAATGCCTCTTTGGCACTGCGAGCCATGAAGTCGGATAAGGACAATCCTTGGCTACTAGTTGCCGCCTTTAGTTCCCGATGGGTCTGATCGTCAAGATATATACTGATTTTATGAGCAATAAGGTTGAATCCTCCTTCCGACAAAATTATAATGTCATGGCGTTAAGGAGCCAAACTTGGGACGCAACGATTTTTGCGCGCTCATGTCGAAGCTCCTCAAAAGAGGATTACGAACTCAACGGAGTTCTAATCACAGGGAGTTTCGCCGTTGTTTTTCGCCCATTTTCCGTTCGTCTATCGCCTGTTGATGACCCGCTATCCGGATGTTCACCGGGGTGTGACTGAAGCTCGGTCTATGGATTTAGTGGAAAAAGTGCGCCACGGAGATTTGGATTTAGCGATGGTCGCTTTATAGCGGACCCCGAAATTCGGACGATCTGGGAGGCCTTCTCCAGTGTCACACCGGACACTATGTCCAAACAAAAACACTACACACCGACGTTCAAGGCTCAAGTGATCTGAGAACTCCCCAAAGAAGAAAAAGCCGTCGCGCAGATTGCTGCTGCGCATGCATTCATCCGGGCCATTGCATCGAATGTTTGCTTGCTAGACATCCGTAGTGTACCAACTACGGATCCGGGACCTCAACTGGTCATTACTATCTACAGAAACCCCATATACGAGAGATTATAAATCTGGCAAAATTGCCTTGTTCATTTAATGAATCATGGACCTGTTTTGAGCGGCTTCACGGAAATCATCACATTTCCCGAATATAGATGGCTTCCAACGAACCAGCTCATCTCGACTTTGAGGTAGCCAAAGAACTGCGGGGCATTTGATGGCCACCTTACACTAATTGCCTGCTCTTTGTCGATTAGGGCCCCGTTGGAACGTGTAGAGAGCACGCGACGCCACTGAGACTGAGAACCGGTTTTCGCGTTCAGGGTTAGCGTCTGATTTTCTCCCTTAGGGCCAAGGTAAATGGTTGTTATCGTTAATGGAGGGGCGGGTACAACCTGCACGTGCCACGATGCCATGTTGTGTTGGCTGACCATGGTCGCGATAGCACTCGTCGGGTGAGGTACGGGATTGGGAGTGGGTGTAGCATGGTTGCCACATCTCACTGCCAAAATTCCACACAGCATGAACGAAACCAGAAATCGCTTGTCCATCATTAGAAGATTCCTCCTTAGTTGTTGAACAGAAGCGCACGGATTCGACTGCCATAAGATGGTTCAGCCGTTGTGGAGCCAGAGTTTGTGCGTTCACAAGCGGCTACGCTGAGGATTGCCAACCCCGGGACAGCGCTGGCAAACCGATTCCCGCTCAAACCATACCCGAGATGCGCAGCAGAATCAAAAAAACGCGTCCGTTTGGCGTCAATCGATGAGGTTTGTCGGAAAACGGATAAGGGGGAGCGGCTAGGTGACGGCCAAAGCGCCGCGATCCGGTTAACCGACGGAATGCGGTAGCGAAAATCTGCTGGAGTGCGCCATACCACATCACCCACATGGAGTTCCCCATTGCCCAAGCGCCACAAGGCACGGGTCCCTTGGTCCTGGACGGTATTGGCACGCCAATTCCGATCTTTCTGGACCCGTTCGCTGGCCCATCCGCCTACATTGATCCCGTAGGTCCAAACAAAGACTAATGGCGTCCGATCCTCCCGTTCGGGGGTGCCTAATTTCACCTCATTCAGTTGGAATATTTCAGAATAAAACATTTTTTTCGTCACGGAAGCATTCTTCCGGGGTAAACTGCTGGCTGGTGGCCGCGGCAATGAGACGAACCGGCCCGATCGCTTTCTGTAATCCCGCCGACACCACTAAAAACCAAGGATCGGAATAGTCAGCTTAGCCCGCTTTCGCCCAAACCACAATCCGGCAGGGATAAGCTGGATCGCCATACGATTAGCCAAACCGAACCGATAAATCCCGTAATATCGATTTCGTAGCCAGTGCTCGCAGCGGCACCCAGACTCTGGGGAGAATTTCCCCGTGCGTTGTGCGTTTGCTGCGAATAATCCAATCCCACTGCAAACCATCTAACACGTCGAAGAGATCCCGGATGCCAAATCCCCGATCCGCTAAGAGATTCGGATGGCACGAGCGAGGCCACAGCCTCGCGACCCGTTTGATCAGGGCGCTTTCAATCTCACGCATCCGTTGATTGACTTCGTCTTTAATTTATTAGTAGCAATCCATGTTACTAAGTTATTCTAATTCGCGACGTCATTCATTTCCCCTTTTTGTTAAAGAAATCCGAATTTCATAATTATTAGCCTGATACATGGAGTACGACCGACATTTTAATCCAAATACTACAATTTGTTATTATTTCAATCAGCACCTTAGACAGACCCTGGGCATGATAAAATTTGATTGGGCAACGTGTGAAGACCAGCGCAGAAAGTTAGGTCTTTGAGAATGATGAAGTGTGTTTTTGGGAGAAAATTATTTTCACCGCGATAGAAAATGAGTACGGCCGCAAATCCCCGAGAGCTTCGGCCTTGCCTATTGCCAACTGAATGACGATCAGATAAATTTAAAATTCAAAGCCCAAGTTTTATTAATATTATCGGTTCCGGGCAGATAACCCCACAAAATTTCTGTTATTGAATTGATAAGTTTCGCGGGTTGAGGAGATCGATGATTGGAGGCGGTGTGTACGGACGTATTTGATGTAACGATCGTCGGTGGGGGACCGGTTGGGCTATTTGGTGCTACCTTGGCCAGCCTGCATGGCATGAAAGTCAAGATTATAGAAAGTCTGCCGGAACTGGGAGGACAATTGTATGCCTTGTATCCGGAGAAGCCAGTTTATGATGTGGCCGGATTTCCGGCGATTGCGGCCAAAGATTTGGCCACCAACTTAATTGCGCAAATGGATCGGTTACACCCGGCAGTGGTTCTGAAAGAATCGGTGGAGTCGGTGCAAAATTTAGAGGACGGAACATTTGTATTGCGTACTTCCGAGGCTGAGCATTATTCGCGGACCGTTTTATTGGCGGTGGGCATCGGATCCTTTACACCACGTCGTCTGCCTGCTCAGCAAGCAGATATTTTTGAAGGAAAAGGGCTTCATTATTTTGTTCCCCCTCTGGAAACCTTCACAGACCAGCATGTTTTAGTGGTCGGTGGCGGCGATACCGCGGTAGATTGGGCCTTAGCTGTTTCCAAAAGGGCTCACAAAGTGAGCATTGTCCATCGACGCAATGAATTTAGGGCTCAGGAAGACAGCGTGCGACAGATGTACGATACCCCTAATATCAGTATCATTACCCCGGCGGAAGTAGAAGTAATTTTCGGCCAACAACAAGTTGCCGGAGTCCGTGTCAAACATCAGGAGACGGGCGGGATAGAATTGGAAGTCGATGCGATTATCGGAGGACTGGGTTTTCATCCAAATCTCGGACCGGTAAAGTCTTGGGGGATTGATCTTAAGGGTTCGACAATAAAAGTGTCGCTAGATTCGATGTTGACAAGCCGTGAAGGAATATGGGCGGTTGGTGACAGCGTCTATTATCCGGGGAAAGTCAAATTGATTGCCACCGGATTTGGAGAAGTGGGGATTGCCGTCGCTCAGATTCGTTCTTACCTCCATCCCGGTGTGACAGGACTTCCTCACAGCACCACCTTAAAGAATAAACAACGTTAGTCCGAGAGGTTTCCAAGCTATGCGACATTCCTTTTTTCGTCGGTATCCGTTTCATTTGCCTTGGCAGACATACATTTGGTTGACTGCGATTCTGGGGTCATTTGGAGTCATGGACCATTTTTTCCTGCATGTAACCGCGTTTCTGGTTCCGCCCTACGCGGCTATTCTCACCTTGATTGTGGCTTTGCCACAAAAAGATGTATCGCAACCCGCACCGATTATTGCCGGTGGAACCTTAAGTGCGGGCGTTGGCAGTCTCCTGGCGTTGTGGGGGCATGGCCCGTTATTGGCGGCAGTGGCTGGTATAGTGGCTTTTAGTATGTTGCCGGGCTTGGGATTATTTTTTCCGCCCGGTGTTGCGCTGGCCATGGTTCCTTTATTGATAAAAACCACACCTTGGTTTCCTTTGCTGTCAGTGCTCCCTTTTACGCTATTGGCTTGCGGATCTGCGAGCTGGCTGAGTGCTCACGTAAAAAAATGGCCTCTGTATCCCAAACTCATTCGACCTCCGGCACCGCGTAATTTTATGCCAGCGTCCAAAGAATAGATAGTTTCATCGGTATATCGCGAGGAATACAGCCTAAAAGGCTATACTTCCCGAGTGATATGGTCCATAATGCGTAATGGTTCTCTTTTAAGCCAAATAGACAGGATGATTGGGGAGGATGATCACATGATTATTCCTTTTAAATATCGAATGGATGTGCCGATGGCGAATAATCTGGCTACAAAATTGTCGCATTATGCCAAAGAGATGCAAACGGACGAAGAATCCGTTATCGTTGAGGCCTTGAGGGAGTATTTGGAATCAGACCAGTGCCGGCGGTTGAGCGCACCCACGATTAATGCGGGCAATGGGCCCGGAAAATAACTTCCGGGGCAGTCGGAATACCGATATGTCTCAACCTATTGCATGGATAAATCATGACCGCCGAAAGCAAGTCCCTCCAAGTTGCGTCAAATTTCGCGCGAGGAAATACAAGATTCTTCGGATCCTTTTTATAATGGGCGAAGTAACTTCTAGGCCTGCTGGGGGCCAACCCCAAGACGGTTATGGGCATTGAGAAAGATGTGCTCCGCTTGTGACATAGTACATGACTACGACTTCAACGCGGCAATCAATTTCCAACACGTGGTCGAGAGTTCGAAACTTCTCATCCTTTTGCGCAATCGCAGAACGACCCCGTGACAGCCTATGATGCCCACCCATGGCGAGCGGTCCGTGGACTTAAGAAGTGGCATGATGATTGAGGAAGGTGGACCTCTATGGGTCATTTTGGTCATTAGTGATCGGAAATGGATAAGTCCATCATGGGAACGGTACTTCGGAAGTTGCTGAGGTGATGAATTGAGGAATAGATTGAGAGTTCTTGCTGACTTCGATTGGCAATAGATTAAAATCCGTCCGATGTTAGATTCCGGCAGGACCCGTTTTGTGTTCGCCTAACCGGGTCTTTCTATTTTGTCCAAATAGAACCCAAAGTTTATTACAGCCATTCATTGGCAGGCTATGACGCAAAATAGTGAGACATTTTTGTGTCTATTTTATGTTGTCCTTTCTCATCTCCAACTCAACTCGATCGTTTTTCTGCTCCTTAAGGATCCCTGAAGTTTGGACACCAAGGGTAGACGCTTGAAACACAAAGTTGTTAGCATAGCTTCTGTGGTGGCCACCACGTTTGCCCATACGCGCAATCCTCACGAGGACATTTGCTGATAAAGGAGGGCAGCGTGTGACGGAGGAAGTGAGCGGCCGACGACCAACATCGCCTCCAAGGTTGAAACGGCTTGACGCTCTTCGAGGTCTCGCTGTTTTGAGTGTTATTGTGTTTCATGCCTGGATTATCAGGTCCTTTAGCGGTCCTTGGTGGATGCATTTCGTCTACCAAGGCTATCAAGGAGTGGGGTTATTTTACATTATTTCGGCATTAACCCTGGTCTTAAGCTGGCAGCATCGGGCAGATGCGGATGCTAAGCCCGCGAAGGCATTTTGGGCTAGGCGGTTTTTTCGGATAGCCCCGCTATTCTATCTCATGTTGCTTATTACTGCTGGGTTGACGGTGGGAGACGGGACGGTTGTGCCTCCCAGCATGCAGGGACACATTTTCACTTGGCCCAATTTGCTGACTCACTTGACCTTTGTTTTTGGATGGTTTCCATGGTATCAGAATTCATGGATCGGTGTTGAGTGGTCAATCGGTGTGGAAATGACCTTTTACGCACTGTTTCCCTTACTGATGCGGCGAATATTTCCTAAGATGTCGATATGGTTCTTCATTTTGGGCGGATATGGCGTGAGCTTAATCTGGCCGCATTTGCTCCAGTATGTCTTTGGCCCTTGGCCAAAATGGGCCAAGTCATATTTGTTTTGGAGTTTTCCGACTCAATCGATTTGGTTTGCTGCGGGAATTGTCATCGCCAAATTTGACCACCGTCCGACATTAAGGGGGTGGGGAATATTGTGGCTTTTGTGGGCCGTACTTCTTGGGTGGCATAATTGGCCGGTGTTAATGTCGAATGCCATATGGGTTATTCCAAATTTTATCCTGGTATGGCTTACATGGCATGATCACCTGAGCATATCATGGCTCACACACAACAAAATGTTGGAGTATATTGGTACCCGAAGCTACAGCCTATACCTTGCACACTGGATAATTTTGGGCTTCGTGAGCGATTTGGCGTGGGCTAATCCTCATAACCTGATCTCATTCTTTGCCCGGCTGGCCGCAACCATGGCTCTAAGTCTGGCTGCCAGTGAGTTGACTTATCGGTATATTGAACAGCCCGGAATTCGTTTGGGTAAAAAAGTGATTGATTATTTGCGCTGGGGGCGGAAGCCTCAGAAAAATCCCTGGTCTTCACGGGAGCGAGCGTTATCCTATAAATGAAGAACAAGATTGGATGGGAAATCTCATCCAATCTTGTTCTCGATCGATCTTCACGGGTTATTTACGGTAAAAGGCCGCGTTGATTTCAATATACTGCTGATCTTCGGGCGCCAGATCTTCTTCCATAAAGATTGCACCAACAGGACATTCAGGCACACAGGCCCCACAATCTATGCAAACGTCCGGATCGATATAAAGCTGTGGAGTCGCTTCGAAGGCCTCATCGCCGTCCAGACTTTGGGCAGGGTGGATGCAGTCTACGGGGCAGACTTCCACACAACTTTGGTCTTTGGTGTCCTGGCACAACCCGGTAATTACATGGGCCATATGTTCCCTCCTCAACATTCTTAACACATTATCCCCTTCATATTGACGTATCTTTTAGGACGTGTCAAACGAAAATAGAGGATCAAAAACAATAAAAGTCGCCTAAGGGTGAAGGCGACCGTTGTATTAAAAACAATTACGGACTATCCCAAATTCCTCGTATGATACTCTCAAATGATCATACCGTACTTTGAGGCTCATGGGGCCCTTTTCACCGGAGTTGATGATTTTAAGAGGGTCTCTTCGGTTTCAACCAATTATGTGGCAATTAGAGACCTGTCATGGACCAGTCATGCACAAACGCGCCTTCCAAATATTTTTCGAGATCCATGGCGGCTCGACATCCTGTGCCTGCCGCAGTAATGGCTTGTCGATAGCGTGAGTCCATGACATCTCCGCATGCGAAAACCCCTTCCACACTCGTTGCGGTGTTATGCGGAATGGTAATAATATAACCGACTTTGTCGGTTTGCACCTGTCCACCCAAAAAGGCCGTATTGGGTTGGTGGCCAATTGCGATGAAAACTCCTTCCGCTTCCAACACGGATGTTTTTCCGTTCTCATTGTTTCGTACTTCTAATCCGATGACATGGTTGTCTTCGGACTTAACGGCCACAGGTGTGTTATTGAGAGCCCATTTGATTTTAGAATTATCACGGGCCCGGTCCTGCATTACCTTAGAAGCGCGTAGCGCATTTCTCCGGTGGACGATGGTAACTTCCGAAGCAAATCTTGTCAAAAAGAGAGCTTCTTCCATAGCGGAGTCTCCGCCGCCCACAACCACAATTTTTTTCTCCCGGAAGAAGAATCCGTCGCAGGTCGCACAAGTCGATACTCCGTGGCCCAATGCTTCCGTCTCTCCGGAAATACCCAGCATCTTAGCCGAGGCACCGGTGGAAATGATCAAAGATTGAGCAAAAAATTCTTCGGATTCATTTACCGTGACGCGGAACGGACGCTCAGCCAGATTCACGGATGTGACGGCCCCAAAAAAGAACTCGGCGCCAAAGCGTTCAGCTTGTTTCCGCATGTTGTCCATCAAATCGGGGCCCATAATCCCTTCCGGAAAACCCGGAAAGTTTTCGATTTCCGTGGTAAGAGTTAACTGTCCTCCAGGTTCGTTTCCTTCAATCACTAAAGGGTTCAAGTTGGCACGTGCTGCATAGATAGCAGCAGTTAATCCAGCCGGTCCTGTCCCCAAAATAACGGCTTTTCGCTCGTTCATAATGTCACCTCACTGCGTTGTTATGTTTTCCCGAAATTCACAAAAATATTGGCCTTCTGCCGCCCAGTCTTAAAGATGGAAATGTCGTGGCCTGAACCCTCTCCCCATGGATAAATCCAGGAGGTTCTAAAAGCCTATACCTATGCACTCTCGCAGGCTCTCGCACCGGCTTGCGCCGCGCCGCTACAACATCCTGCACCTCATGCTCGGGCAGACCTTCTTTTTCGGACGACCCACTCTGACTCCGAAACGTTCCGAAGGAGGAAGGCACGGGCCTTCCACTCGCAGGTTGGTTGTACGCCTGTTGCCAAGCCGTTCGCAGGAGCGGTTCCGCACCCTGCCAAGGCTCGTGCGCATCAGCCGCTTGCAGGCGTTCATTGCTTACATGCTTTGCGAGATACGCACTGAACAGATCCCGTTGCATGACCACGCCACAATCACAGGCGTAATTATACTACAACGATTAATCTAATACATGCCCGCCGCACCCCATAAATAAATTCAGGGGCTTGCGGCGGCCTTTTGGTCAGTTTTATCACGACTTTAGTACTGGATAATTCTAGTCAATGATACCCCTATAGGGTATAATCGTCAATTGTTTGATAATGTGTATTGCGCGGTCGTCATGTGGCAAAAATAGGGTTTTTAGTGCGGTTGATTTCAGTCCTCGAGTAACCCAGGGAAAAATTTTTTCTCCCGTGTCATGTCTCCATAACTGGGCTTGTGAGGGGCCGATATTTTGTGATGAAGAGTTCGACTGTCAGAAGAGATCCATGGCATCAATGTATTGAAATTAGATATCGCAATCTTGTATAATTAAACTCTATGAGCTACAAATACAATAATAACGTGGCGTTTTCTTGCAAATATCATGTGGTTTGGTGTCCGAAATATCGACGTCCGGTTTTGGTTGACGGCGTGGATGAGCGCTTGAAGGACATCATTGGCCAAGTGGCTCAAGAACGCAGGGCCGAAGTGATCGAACTGGAAGTCGGGCCGGAATCCGTTCACTTGGTGGTCGACATCGATCCGCAATATGGCATCCACCGCTTGGTCAAACAAATCAAAGGACGTTCCTCGCGTCTTTTGCGGGACGAATATCCTTGGCTGAAGAGTCGATTGCCGAGTTTATGGACGAATTCTTATTTTGTGTCCACTGTGGGGGGAATCCCACATGCTATGATTAAAGACTACATTACCAGCCAAAAGTCAGTTTAAGTGAGGAACAACGTTGGCAATCGCGTGCTGAATATCGTCTTTATCGAGAATCGTGTCGTTCCCTACAGGCTTTTGTTGCACAGGATTCAGTGGATTTTTTCACGATCTAACACCGTTACGGAAAGGAGGATCCTGGCATCTTCCTCCAGATTTTACACATGCCAAGAGTGCCGCGATTTGAGTTTCGCACCCGTCTGGTACCATCAAGAGGATCCTATCAGGATAATTGCCAATGTCTTTGATTCGTGCATTTCATGAGCGTTGGGTTCACCACAGGGGAGAGAGCGGCGAATGGCTTTGGGTTTTTCTCTCCCAAATTGCAACATTTAATTCCCGGATTAATGCGGTGGCTGAACTGAATCCCAATGCCCTCTTTGAGGCGGAAGGCATGGATAGTTTGTCTGAAAGTGATCCGGATGCGATTTTGAAGGGTGTTCCCGTTCTCATCAAGGACAATATTGCCGTGGCCGGCTTCTTGCATACGACCGCCGGATCCCTGGCTCTCAAAGATAATTATGCCTCAGCCGATGCCTTTGTGGTTAAGCAGATTCGGAAGAGAGGCGGAATTATCCTCGGTAAGAGTCACTTGACCGAATGGGCAAATTTCATGTCCGATCACATGGTTAATGGCTACAGTTCGTATGGGGGACAGGTCTTGAATCCCTATGGCCCGGGCACTTTCGATGTAGGGGGATCAAGCTCGGGATCAGGAGCGGGCGTGGCTGCAGGATTTGCTCCGGTGGCGTTAGGAACGGAAACATCGGGATCGATTTTAAGCCCTTCCGGCCGAAATTCCGTGGTGGGAATCAAGCCCACCGTAGGTCTGGTGAGCCGTTGTGGTATTGTACCTATTTCTTTTTCGCAGGACACGGCGGGTCCGATGGCCAGTTCGGTGAGTGATGCAGCCATACTGCTCACGGCCATTCAAGGTTATGATCCCGATGATCCGGCAACACGCATGGCTCCGGGATACCCGGATTACCGACACGATTTAGTGAAGGACGGGCTGAAAAACCGGCGAATCGGCGTACCACGTTACCATTATTTGGACCATACGGAGGATGAGGACCTCTACCTGTTGGAAACGGCTCTTTCCCGGATGAGTACTTTAGGAGCACGGATAGTTGACCCGGCCGATATCCATGTCGCTAAGGAAAATTGGACATATGACGTGCTTCTTTATGAATTCCCGGTGACGTTGAACGCGTATTTGCGCCAATGGACGTCACAAGGGCCGAGAACTCTACAGGAAGTAATTGAGTTTAATAATGCTCACAGTCAGGAAATGCTGCTTTACGGGCAGTCGGTTCTGATGGAAGCATATTCTACACGGGGCCGTCTAACCGATCGCCGGTACCTTTTGGCCCGGCGTCAAGATGTCATGTGGTCCCGGACTCAGGGAATTGACCGAACGCTTCAAACCCATCAGCTCGATGCCTTGGTATTCTTAGGGAGCTCTGGCGCCGATATTGCGGCGCGCGCCGGATATCCCTCGATTACCGTGCCGCTGGGATATACTCGCTTGGGAAAACCCGTGGGTCTGACTTTTACAGCCGGAGCATTCCAGGAATCTCTGCTCATTCAAATGGCCTTTGCCTTTGAACAGGCGACTCAATTTTTTCGGCCTCCGGCCATGACATGACAGACTTCTGGGGCACGCCTGAGAAATCAACGAAATTTGTCTATAATGAGGGACGGGAGAGTGTGATTTCCTAGACAGAATGAGCGAGGGTGTATCATGACTTTTTTGTTCAAACATTACAGTTTCTTCGTGTTATGGCATCCGGAAGTCATTCTTCTTGTCATAATTTTGGCGGTGGTCTATTTTCAATTGGTCGGTCCAATGAGAGCGCGGTTTGGGCAGGACACATCATCTGTCTCCTTGGCCCAGAAGATTTATTTTATTTCCGCTCTCATAGTTTTTTACGTGGCTATGGGAACACCCGTGAAACTGATTGCGGATCGCTATCTCTTCGCAGGTCATATGGTTCAATATGCCTTGCTGAGCATGGTTCTCCCTCCGCTTTTGTTATCCGGAATTCCCCAGTGGATGGTTCAAAGCCTCTGGAAAACTCGGTTTTGGTATAAAGTATTACGGATCACAACCAATCCTCCTTTTGCCATTATCACATTCAACGTACTATTTTCCATAATTGAGTGGCCACCTATTTTGGATGCCAGTCTCAGATATGATTGGCTTTATGTTTTGGAGTCCTATGCCATGCTTTTCGCGGCAATTTTCCTTTGGTGGCCCGTAATGAACCCGGTGTTGCAAAACCGGGGGCGCAAGTTTAATCTGGTCAGAAAACCACGGACACTGCCGGAATTGAGAATGATGTCGCGAGGGTACCAACTTTTGTATATCTTTTTCAATTTTGATTTAATGATGCCGGCTCTCGTGTATATTATTGACACGGCCCGTCCCTTCTACGTATTTTATGTGCATGCTCCCCGGATATTTGGCCTTTCGGCGTTAGCGGATCAACAGCTGGGGGACTTACTTATGGGAGCATCAATGACGATTGCGTATATCTTGGCATTTCTTGCCACGTATACGAAATATGACGAAACGCATTGGTACGATTGATTGTTAAGATTACAGGATCATCTTTTCGTAACGCTATTGGTCGGGGCTCCAGACAGATTCTTGTTCGGACATACTTTGTCCTGTCGTGTTCTAACGGGTGATTGAGTTGCGATTGCATCTTCGGCGCGACTCTAGGAAATTGACGATGCATAAGCACGCCCTTCGGGATGATTTGCTAACATCTCTTAAGATGAGGACGGATATAATGGGGTATATTGCCTTACTTCAAGCCCGAAAAAGCCATGAAAGGATTTAGATCGGTCCGGCATTGTCCTTAGAGTCCTCGGTTAATGTAATAAATTTGCTTGGGAAAACAAGAGCTTTCGACGTGCCGGCTGTGTTTTTGGCTCGGCGAAGAATGTCGGAGCTTTCGCGTGATGATTCCGTGACCATCGGTCCTTACCGGGGTGGTGCAATGAAGCGGGAATTCGACGCCGCGAGGATCGGGAATTTTCCGGCTTTAGCCGTGGGGAGGACGGAAACACCGCGGTCAAAAAAACGGAAGTATGAGGAAAGGGGTTAAGAACAGCCAGTGTGGTTTGATCAACATGTGCATATGGAACACGGACCCTATACCCCACTCGAATATCCCCATGAGTGGTTGGAGCAGTTTTTGGAAGTGGGGCATTCCCGTCAGATCACAGGTCTCGGTATAGTCGAACATGGATATCGTTTTACGGAAAGCCGTGGATTATTGCCTGGGGAGTGGTCTTTACGCCGATGTCTCTATCCCCTTCGAGGCTACACTGAATTTCTGGATCAAATCCGCGGTCGATACCCTATTGCCGTGGGTCTGGAGATGGATTACGTTCCCGCCCAGGAAGTGGGTATTAGGGACTATTTGAAGCGGTATTCCTGGGATTTCGTCCTTGGCTCAATTCATTTCATTGACGAATTTGGGCTGGATGTCAGTGAAACGAAAGACGAATATAACCGCAGAGATCCGGAAGAAATATGGTCAACCTATTACCGTTATTCGATACAGGCGGCAGAGTCGGGACTCTTCAATGTCCTAACGCATCCTGATCTGCCGAAGATTTATGGCTCTCCCAAACCACCGGATTCTATGCTAGTTCCCTGGTATCACCGGTTCATCGAGGCGTTGGCGGACAATCATGTGGCACTGGAAATTAACACGGCGGGACTTAGGCGTCCAGTCCGAGAGATTTATCCTCATCCCCGGCTGTTGCAGGAGGCCGCTCGGGTGCATTTGCCGGTGACATTGGCTTCGGATGCCCATGAACCGGAAAATGTGGGACGATTCTTTGATCAAGCCCGAAAATTAGCCATGGAGTGCGGCATTGACAAAGTGACTGCCTTTGGTGCTAATGGGGTCGTAACCATGTGGCTAAGATAGAAGGCGTTCAAGATCTTAGGTATTTTTCCCCAATATTTTTCATGACCTCAAAGCACGGAAGATGTGCGAAATGTGAAAGAAAAAGAGGGAAGCGGATGAGTAAGGTGAAGGCCCAAAGTGCCGTCAAGGCCGCTCAGCAAATGATTCACCGGCTAAAACCCGACACCCGTTTGGATATCGTCAATTTTAAAAAAGATCGTATGGTGTACGTGACGTGTGCGGGCGCGGATCAATTTGTCGTGGACGAAGAAGGATTTTTTCATGAAGAATGGCGGGTAGATGAACGGGAAGCGGCATCCATTCTTAAAGATATTATTCCCCGCGAATTTCCCCGCAGTCACGAACTCCGATTTAGCGTAAAGAACCTAAAAAAGAAGGTTTAGATGGGAGGATTCTGGTTGACTGTTGTATTGTTTGATTTGGATGGTACATTACTCGATACTGTACCCCTTATTACCTTATGCTTTCAGCGCATGTTCAAGAAATACGGAGATGTGGCTATTTCCGAGGAAGCTGTCCATGCGATGTTTGGACCCGGCGAATCGGTGATTTTTCGCCGAGAATTTGGTGAGCGGTGGGAATCAGTGTTGAGGGACTATCTGGGTTGCTACGACAAAGGTCACGAATTTTTAGCTGTGGAACCTTGGATGATGGACATTCTGAGTGATCTGCGTGCAAGAACTGTTCCAACGGCTATTGTCACCAACAAAGAACGGGATACTACCCGTTTGACTCTTGAGCGTGTCGGTTTGTCGCCATATTTTGATTTAATTGTTACGGCCCAGGATGTCGAACGTCCCAAACCCTATCCCGAAGGAATTGCGAAAGCGCTCAAGACATTGGGAGCCACCAAGGATGAAGCCATTTTTCTCGGTGATACGATGAACGATCGACAGGCTGCCCAAGCCGGCGGGGTGAAATTTGTGCAAGCGTTATGGTATGTGCCGTCATCAAAATGGCCCCATAATCCCATGTGGCCCGTGGCTTACACTGCTCAAGATGCGGCTGCCGTTTTGGCTTCTCATCTCGCGTCAGACAGTCGGTAAAAAATCTTTGACGTCAATGACTAAAGAAGAAACCTAATGAAGGTGTCTGTCGTTATATCCTGTAAGGAGGGATAGCGATGATGCCGGTTGTGATATTTGTCAGTGGCGTTATTATTGCTTTGGCGGTTGCTGTTACGGGGGCTGCAATGGTATTGGTGTGGACTTTAGCTTACGGTTCTGGTCGTTACTGTCGCCGAATCCTGCGGCAAAGCCAGATGGGTTTTGATTCGGCAGACGGAAACGGACGTGTAATTCATCTCTCCCGTGAGAGTGTGTCCTAATACTGCGATTTAGTATGGTTTTGAGAGTGGGAGCCCTGTTAACAGGGCCTTTTCTCGTGTGGATTGTCTGATCTTCAGCAATGTATTTTAGTTAACTTTCCGTCATGGAGAGCGGAGCTTTGGGAATACGTCAGTCTCCTTGTGGTTGACTTGCCTGTGCTGGTCATCCTTTCCGGTCTCGAAGGTGCGGTGAGAAGCAGGCAATATCACCGGTCGATTCATTCAACTTTACGGGCGGTCCAACTCTGCTACGTTAAACTTCCAGATTCCTCTGCGACGTTCGACCGCTTAGCCTTCCAGACTCTCATTTGATGACGGGAAGGGTTGATCAATTATGCTATAATTTAAAAATATTTTCACTCTACTCTAATAACGGCAAAGGACAGGATACTGATGGATAATTTGCGCAGCCACGAGATTACGCAAGGTGTACAACGCTCACCTAATCGGGCCATGCTACGGGCAGTCGGTTTTGGAGACGATGACTTCCAGAAACCGATTGTGGGAATTGCTAATGGGTATAGCAATATTACACCCTGCAATGTGGGGCTCGGAACACTCGCGGAGCGAGCGGAGAAGGCTCTTAAGGAAGAAGGGGTGATGGCTCAGGTATTTGGTACGATGACAGTCAGTGATGGCATCTCCATGGGGACAGAAGGGATGCATTACTCTTTAGTTTCGCGAGAAGTCA
Source organism: Bacillota bacterium (assembly GCA_021821465.1). Lineage (GTDB taxonomy): Bacteria > Bacillota > Sulfobacillia > Sulfobacillales > Sulfobacillaceae > Sulfobacillus. Next base: position 11,898 of record JAKACM010000051.1, on the reverse strand, counting down.
TAGCCGATTCGATTGAAACAGCGTGTCAGGCGCAAAGAATGGACGGCATTTTGGCCATCGGTGGATGTGACAAGAATATGCCGGGAGCGATGATTGCTTTTGCACGGATGAATATTCCGGCGATCTTTGTCTACGGGGGCACAATCAAACCCGGTCACTATCGAGGACGCGACTTGACCATTGTCAGCAGTTTTGAAGCAGTCGGACAATATGCGGCCAAGCGCATCAGCTATGATGAACTGCTCGATGTGGAACGTCATGCGTGTCCCGGAGCAGGATCTTGCGGAGGAATGTATACCGCCAATACGATGTCATCGGTATTTGAGGCCATGGGTATTTGCGCCCCCTCATCATCGACCATGGCTGCCGAGGATTTAGAAAAAGCGGATAGCGCCGCTCTGTCCGCCCGTATTCTGGTTCAGGCGATTAAGAAGAATATTCGTCCCCGTGATTTATTGACGAGAAAAGCCTTCGAAAACGCGATTGCCTTGGTGATGGCATTGGGGGGATCGACGAATGCCATCTTGCACTTGTTGGCTATTGCCTATGCGGCAGAGGTGCCTTTAAGTCTTGATGATTTTGAGGAAATCAGGGCTCGGGTGCCGGTTTTGTGCGATCTTAAACCATCCGGACGTTACGTGGCGACTGAATTACATGAAGCGGGAGGAATTCCCCAAGTCATGCGAATGTTGCTGGATAAAGGGCTGATGCACGGGGATAGCTTGACCATTACGGGCCGAACTTTGGAACAGGAGCTGGCCGATGTGGCGCCCGAACCTCCTCGTGATCAGGATGTAATACATCCTTGGAACAATCCCGTATATCCAACGGGACATCTGAGTGTCCTGAAAGGAAACTTGGCCCAAGAGGGGGCGGTCGCCAAGATCTCAGGTATCAAACAGCACAAAATAACCGGTCCCGCCCGTGTTTTTGACTCCGAAGAAGATTCAATGGAGGCGATAATGGCGGGTCAAATTCGGCCCGGCGATGTTGTGGTTATTCGCTATGAAGGCCCGAAAGGTGGGCCCGGGATGCGTGAAATGCTATCCCCGACATCCGCTCTTATCGGCCAAGGGTTAGGGGACAGCGTCGGACTCATTACCGATGGTCGTTTTTCCGGAGGCACCTACGGTATGGTTGTTGGGCACGTTGCGCCCGAGGCTTTTGTGGGGGGAACCATCGCTTTGGTGCGGGAAGGGGATTCTATTACGATAGATGCGGAAAAGCGCTTGCTGCAACTGAATCTTCCCGACGAAGAAATTGAAGAACGCCGCCACGCTTGGAAACCTCCTGCTCCCAGGTACCATCGAGGCGTGTTGGCCAAATATATAAAATTAGTTTCTACCAGCAGCCAAGGTGCCGTGACAGATTAATTTTTATTATCCCGACTGCTTCAAGCCAAGAACCCCGAGCTTAAGGCGTAAGGTGCGCATCAGAAGCCCGGGGATTCCTAATTTTCTTGATCTTACGCTGACGGTCGTACGGAAGCCATGTCCAAGGCTGAGGTTTCGAGTCTGCTGACATAGGGGCATTCCGGATAGTTTTCGCAAATGGCATAGACATCACCCGTGACTTTTAGGGTTTTTTGGCGCACCGAGTATTGATGGCACACCGGGCACATCTCTTTGTCGTGGTAGAGCATGTTATCCCTCCTTGTGAAGTATTTCACATTTATTATATCATGCTGTCTGCCTGATTTCACAATGGCGGTCAAAATACAGTAATAATTCGGATGAATAAATTGAAAAGTCCGTCTAATCGTGAAGATGTGAGATGAAGAAGACGGGGAGGATGTATGCCGCCATATAGCCCCTCGGGTGTGGATAAGCGCGTGCAGCCGAACTGCCGATTGGCAGGTCTCGGAACGAACACGCATTTACCCACACTCTTTGATTCCCGTGGGCTGCGAAGAAAAACTTAAAGCCACGGCACGAGTTGCCTAAGGTGGTGAATAGTTTGGCGATTTTGTTCTGCAATGGCAAACGACCGGGGTGTCGTGGGTCTGTCTTCCGCTCTGTCAATGAAATGACGCGGCAAGGGAAGAGTCGAGAATGGTTGCCACTGATCAATCCAAGTTTCGGGGATGGTCCTATCGTCGTCTAAAGGGCGGTCCGTCATGTTCGCCCATAGGAGGGTCCAAGCGCGTGGCACCACTCGGAGCAATTCATAGCCGCCACCACCTACCGCGATCCATCGCCCCTGAGTATATTCATGGGCCCAGTTGTGGATTAAGGCCGAAATTTTCGAATAAAAATAGGTCGAAACCAGTAAATCGGTCAAAGGATCCCAATAGTGGCCGTCACATCCGTGCTGGCTGATGAGCAAGTCTGGTTGAAAATACTCAAGGGCTCGAGGCACGATGGCTTCGAGACATTCCAGATTCGAGTCGTCTTCGGTATAGGGGCGCAATGGGATATTGAGACTTAGGCCATAACCTTTTCCCGTCCCCAGTTCTTCTACACTGCCCGTACCGGGGAAGAGATATTGTCCCGTTTCGTGACAGGAAATGGTAAGGACATTAGGATCGTCATAAAATGCTTGCTGGACGCCATCTCCGTGGTGAGCATCGATATCGAGATAAGCAATGCGCCAGGAGGTATGTTGGCTCAGCCATTTGATAGAAATAGCAGCGTCATTGTAAATGCAGAAACCTGAAGCGGATGAAGGTTGGGCGTGGTGTAAACCTCCGGCAATATTCAAGGCATGTAAAGATTTCCCGGATGCCACCATACGGGCAGCGGTTAAAGTGCCTCCCACAGCAAGGGATGCTGCCTGATGCATTCGGGGAAAAACCGGATTGTCTTCGGTAGCCAGACCATAGTTCTGGGCCGCTTGCAGAAGAGACGGATTATGAACATCGGCCTCTTCTTGGAACTGTTCAACCATATCAACGTAATTGGGCTGGTGAATTAATAAGAGATCATCCGGGCTTGCGGGTTTGGGCTCCACGATGTCGCGACTGGTCAATAATCCCATGCTTTCGGCCAGACTTGTCGTGGCCAAAAGCCGTCTGGGATTAAAGGGATGTGTAGAACCAAAGTCGTAGAGCGTGTACTGGGGAGAGTACACAAATGAAGATGCTTGAGTCATAAACTATCCACTCTTTTTTATTGATATTATATGATTTCCGACAAAAAGTTCATAATGAGAGTAAAAAGATACTCGAATCCTCACGAAGAAGGGATGACAATGGCCCGGATAATTTTGCGTGACGGCCGCGTCGCAGATTTGAGGGAAGCGCATGCGACGGAGAATGACCGTAGGATGCTACGCGCATTATTTCACCAGGCGTCTCCCGATGCCTTGTATCATCGATTTTTTCACGTCGTGAAAGAGGTTACCGATGCGGATATTGACCGCATGATCTTATCCGATAACCGTGGAAAATCTTTGGTGTGTGTTGCACAAAATCAAATTCTTGGTATCGGTCATTATGTCATGGTTTCCTGTACCATGGCGGAAGTTGCATTTTTTGTGGATGAGCGCATTCAGGGGCGAGGACTAGGCACACTGCTTTTGGAGCACTTAGCCCAGATTGCCTGGCGACTGGGCATTCTTCAATTTGAAGCCTATGTACTGAGTGAAAATCGCAGGATGTTGAAGGTTTTTCAAGACAGCGGCTATGAGATTCAGGAACGGCACGAGTCCGGAGTAATTCATCTCGTGCTGCCTTTGCAGCAAACGGAACGGATTCATGCTTTGGCTGGAGCCAGGGAAAAACTGGCGACGGCGGCGTCCGTGCGGGCATTTTTTGAACCGTCCGTCATTGCCGTTATCGGTGCATCACGAGATTCGCATAGACTGGGCCATTTGTTACTGCAACATGTTCTTCAGGGTCCGTTTTCTGGGGTGGTGTATCCCGTGAATCCCAGTGCCCATGCCATTTTAGGAGTCAGAGCGTATACCCGGGTCAAAGCGGTGCCCGATCAAGTTGACCTGGCAGTGGTCGTTGTCCCTCGTGATTTGGTCTTGGGCGTCATCAATGATTTGATTGAGGCCCGCGTCAAAGCGGTGTTAGTCACCTCGGCCGGATTTTCGGACCAAGATGATGAGGGAACCCGATTAGAGAAGGGCATCGCGCAAATGCTCCAGCACGAAGGAATTCGCCTTATTGGGCCGAATTCCTTGGGAATCATCAATACCGATGACAAACTCTCTATGAACGCCAGTTTTTCCCCCAATCTTCCTCAAAGGGGAACCGTGGCCATCGCCAGCCAGACCGGGGCCTTGGGTATCGCCATATTGGATTATGCGAGTCGAATGGGTGTGGGGGTATCGAGTTTTGTGAGCACAGGAAACAAAGCTGATGTGTCATCCAATGATCTGCTACAATACTGGGAAGACGATATGGGGACTCACATGATACTCCTCTATTTAGAATCATTTGGAAACCCTCGCAAATTTACCCGAATAGCACGGCGCATTACTCAACATAAACCTATTTTAGTGGTAAAAAGTGCGCGCAGTTCGGATGCCGTATTAGCACCCGAAGCATTGCCGCAACATTATGAAGATGATACTATCGTCAAAGCTTTATTTCAGCAAACCGGCATTATTCGCGCCGATACGCTGCAGGAGTTATTTGATGTGGCCGCCTTACTAACATCGATGCCGCTTCCCAACGGCAAAAGAGTTCAGGTCATTGCCAACGCCTCCGGCGCGGCGGTCATTACCGTGGATTCTTTAAAGGCCGACGGCATGCGGCTGGCTCATCCACCGGTGGATTTGGGCTTTACGGCCTTGGCTCCCCGGTACTATGAAGAAGTGCATAAGGCTTTGGAAGACCCGGAAGTCGATGCCATTATCGTGTTGTTCATTCCGGTAGGAATTTCCGAGAAGACCGGGGTTTCCGAGGCGCTTTTGCAAGCGGTTCGAGAGAGCGGATTGGTCAAACCCATTGTGGCCAACTTTTTGGCTACCGGTCCGAATCCCATAGATTATATTCAAGGGGAATCGTTTTGCATACCTATTTATCCCTTTCCGGAATTGGCAGTGCGGGCTCTGGTTCAAGTCAGCCGCTATGCTTCGTACTGCAGGCAGCCATTGGGACACCTGCCTGATTTGCCCAAGGTGAATACGGGGGAGGCCAGGCGTCTGGTTCACAGTTGGCAAACCCCAGAAAACCTTTTAATTGGCGAGGATCGGGTTCTGCCTCTCTTGCGGGAGGTCGGAATTGTACCCGAAAGCCATGAGGATCATCAGGACATCAGTTTAACCGTCGGAATTTATTGCCGGACGGATTCGTTATTTGGACCCGTGATTACGGCCGATTCTCCAAACCATGACTCTTACAGCCGGTTGATACCGCTCACGGACCGAGATGCCGCGGCTTTAACTCGGGATGTGCTAAAATCCGGGAATTACCCGGATTCGGTGGCAGAGGCTCTAACCGACTTATTGTTACGGATTTCCCGGCTCATTGATGATGTTCCGGAAATCATGGACCTTACTATGCACCAAGTTGGGTTCGGTGATCACGAGTGTATCATCTTTGATGCGAGCAGTGTGATCGAAGCCCGTGCGAGTCAGTAAACGGCCCGGGCCCAAAAGGCAGGCTGGGATCCGAACTGCCAGGAATTCCCGGAACCTTTGTAGGGACAAAGCTTTGCTTTTCGCCCCATTAGGGGTTATCGACAAAAGTTCCTTCACCACGAGTATCGTTAGGCGGAAGAGGTGAACCTATGCCTTGAAGGGCAGACGAATTGCTCTTGGCAACAATTCGGTGTTGTTCTTGGATGGGCATAACCTTGGGGATACAATTCTCCCAAATCAGAACCCCCGTTCAGGGCCTGTGCCCTGTCTCTATTCGAGAAGGCTTTGTTAACTTTCCTGTCATTTGTAGTGTGAGTTTGCCTGTAGGTATGGTCTTTTCGGGCAGGGTTTGAGATTATCAACCGAAAAGAAGGCAAAATCGGCACCTCTCTTCGGTCTGAGCGCCGAAAAGAGGTGCCTAGGGTCTGGTGAATGGGGAAGCTCTTACGAGAAACTTGTGTCAGCAACAACAGTAAATTTTTGAGAGACATTGAGCAAAAAACCAGGGAGCTTCAGCGAATGGTTGAATAGATTGAAAATGACTTGTAAACTTTTTGAGTACACTGCAAAACATGCAGGAATATGGTGCCTAAATGTCGAATGGTGCGTTCATGATTTGTGTGGGAGGAGGTGTTTGGGTATGTTAAAGGCCACGGCGCAAGATCCGATCTGGCTTGACGGCGGTTACGTTTATTGGAAATTAGGAGTGCAGACGCTGGACGGACTGCCGATTGTTGCCGCAGACATTATCGGCAAGATGTCTGCCGCATCTTACATAAGACTGAAAGCCAGGCACCATTGTCCAAGAATTTATGTGGAGTTTTTTGTCGCGTATGCGTTGCAATATGACGCCGAATCTATCCACTATTATGCCTACGAAGACAACAAAACATATGTCGTCACGGTTCCCGACAACATTAAGGTTTTGGAAAGGATGTTTTCCCGTCAATTTGATCATACTCAGGCCAGAGGGTGAAGTCAGGCTCTACTCGGAACAGAACCCTGGTGGCATGGATGGTGACAAAACTTAAGAATAATGCCTGCTCTTGACCCATTGGATTGATCGAGGAAGAGGTTGATTTCTCGTATCGAGAGTTGACACCTAGACGAGAATGATCTTGTGAGAAATGCGGTTTTTTGAGATGCATTTATCAAAAAACCCGGTAATGTGAAAGATTTTCACCGCAATTTTGGAGGGTTGTCCGCGAACTAAAGGATTCTCCCAGGATTTTAAGACCATCAAGAAATTGATAAAATGGAGGAAATATCCAGACGATTAAATAGGCGCATTGGGCCGTTTCTCGTCAGTGCAGAGGAGTGTTTTTTTGCGATGAATGACCAGGAAGGCCGATTGACACCTGCTCGAATTGGTCACATTCTTGAGGGATTAGCTTTGGACGGACGGCATTATGCCGACAATGAATATGACAAAGCTCGCTATCGTCGGATTCTGGAACTGGCCCGAGCATTGGAACACGTGCCACAAGATGCTCCTTTGTTAAGCAAAGTGGTGCCCGTTACTCCGAAAGTGGGAGTGGACGGAGCGGTGATTGAGAGAGACGCAATTCTATTAATTCAGCGAAGAGACAGCCAAAAATGGGCGATGCCAGGAGGAGCCGTGGAGGTTGGAGAGCGTCCTAGCGAAGCGGTTATTCGAGAGGTGCAAGAAGAGACAGGAATTCTTATCCAGACCGATAGCCTGGTAGGGGTTTTTGATAATTGGATGGATCGACATGTAGTGTCTCACCATTTATATCATGTCGTCATTAGAGGACATAAAATCAGTGGAACAATCAATCCGCAACCGTCAGAGGTTTTGGCTGTCAAGTGGTTTAATCTTGCGGATTTGCCTCCCAGGGATCTCTTTCAACCCGGTCATTATGACCGGGTACTCAAAGCCCTCAGAGGTGTGATTGGAACGGTGGATTAAGGGAGCTTCGCAAAAGGTCGTGCAAGGCACAGAGCCGGGACATTTTGTGCGGCAAGCCCACAGTGCTTTCTGAGTTCCAACGGCATCTTTCCGGCCGCAAGGCCGGAAAGAATACCGCCAGCGTGAATTTTTGGCCAGACAACTGCAATCGTAAAGAATTGATATCTCGGTAAATGGGAATTGGCTGGGTAACAGCCACAAACCGGCAAGTTCACTCAGGCGACAAGTTGTCAATTTCCTTCGTTTTCCGTCGCGGCCGGCAAATTGTCGATGCTGCGCCGGTTGTGTTCGCGTTGATATTGTTTAATGCCCTTGGGACCTTTTCTTTCGGCCCAGAGTTTTAGGGTGTCCCGGTCGTTTTGATAGGACAGATAGGGCACTCCATATCCGCATGAAGTGGAGACACGGTGAATAGTGGCTAAAATAATTTGTCGGACTCCGGGGTAGGACGGAAAAGAATCCGATAATTCTTTCCACCGATGATTGGAGGGTCCAACTACTGTGCCCCGGCCATAGAGGCGCAATATCACGGGAGGCCCGTCAATGGCCATGAACATAAAGGTTAGGCGTTGGTTTTCCAAGATGTGAGCACTGGTTTCGTTGCCACTTCCGGTCAAGTCCAAATAACCGACTTCGGTGGAAGAAAAGATACGAAAAGAATCATAGCCTTTAGGGGACACATTAACATGGCCCTGTGCGCTTAATGGGGCACTGGCTACGAAAAAAACCGGTTGCTTGGCAATGAAATCAGCATGTTCAGGTAATAAGGCTTCATAGCTCTTTCCCACATGGCACCTCCTGCAATGATTAAGGGTGGCCCTGGCTTGAAGCGGCAACCATCGCCAAAATATTAGCACATTGGGCTCTCATGGACACAAACAAGCACACGGCCAAACATGAAGTTTCGCCGTGTGCTGTGAATCTGATTTGAGCCTCAGGGATTAACAGTTCCCGCTCCATAGTAATGAGATACGTAAAACGGATCGTTAAGATTTGACACCTGTACGCTTTGCCCAGGCTCTGGCGCCTCGATGAAGGCTTGAGAGTACCCGAACTTCGGGTATGAACCGATGTAAATACCGACGTGTGAAGCGCCGGGACCCGCTGTTTGAAAGAACACGAGATCTCCTGGTTGCAGTTGCGACTTGGCAATCTTGTTCACGAAGGCATATTGGGCCCAACTGGTTCGGGGCATTGGAATGCCGTTTTCCCGAAACACATATTGAACCAGGCCGGAACAATCGAACCCTGTAGAAGGCGAAGCGCCGCCCCAAACGTAAGGAATGCCCAAGAGGTGTTCCGCTGAGTTAACGATAGCCTGGCCGAAGCTTACAGATGCACTTTGAGCAGGTAACTGCGCGGATGCGCTGGATGCCGCCCGGTTTCCGGGAATTTCTAAGACTTCACCAACTTGCAAAACATTGGGGTTAGACAAATGATTAAACGCAGCCAATGTTTGCCACGAAATTCCGAATTTTTGCGCTATTGTACTCAATGTATCACCAGCGTGCACGGTGTATTTCGCGGATGATGAAGGGGAAGCAGAATCGGCATGAGACGCCGCCGGCGATGCAGTCGGTGTGCCAATATTCAATACTTGTCCGACACGGATGACATTCGGATTGGCAATGTGATTCCATTGGACAAGTTGAGCTATGCTCACATGGAATCGAGAGGCGATAGCACTTAAGGTGTCACCGGATTGCACGGTATATGTGTTGGCGTGTGCCGTCTTAAAAGACGGAGATGCATACAGAGTTTGCGACTGGAGTTTGGATGACGACAACTGTGTATTCACGCGAAATACTGGACCGACAGATGACGGAACAACCGAAAACAAACTCATTGCGGCAGGCACAGACAATAAACCTACTGCTAAACCGGCAGTAACCTTTTTCGACAATAATCGATTCAACGAATGGGCTCCCTTCCTTCAGATATTGCCTTCGAGGTTAGTTGGTTGGTTCGGGCTGAAGGAGCCCTACGCACGTCAAATTGACCTGCGATTCACCCTAGGAAATCCTAGTAGTCCCCCGTACGTAATGACAATCCATTACGATTCGGCGCATGGAGTCCTTGAAATTATATGAAACGGCAGGCATCTTGTCATGATAGGTCACGTCCAATTATTGCCCAAAATAACGATTTCGCGCGCATAATGGACATTTCTCGCCAGTTTTCGCATTTCTTGAAGAAAAATGTCCAAAAATAGGACAAAATGGCCTCTACGGCCAACTGCGTGTTTTCAGAAATTGGAGAAAGGAATGTGCGGGATCGGAAAGTCGCCTATGTGCCCGCCAAATCATGCCCAGATCCCGGGTATTGTCATGAGCCAAACGGACAAACCCGATTCGACGCGACTGAATCTCCAGCTCAACCGTTCTCTCCGGAATCACACTGATCCCGAAACCGTGCTCGACAAAGCCGATAATCGCTCTCACGCTCGTTAACTCATACACAATGTGTGGATTGAAACCTCGTGCTTGCGCCAATCGAAACAAGACGTCACGAAGTCCGTAGCCCGGCTCCATGGTGATAAAGGGATAATGACGAAAGGCTTCGAGGGGAAGGGGGCTGGGAGGAAGATGCATGGACTCGGGAATAATGAGAATCAATTCCTCGGTCCAAAGGGTTTGCACGGCTAACAGCGGGTCACTCAGGGGAAGATCAACCAATGCGACATGAAGATCCCCCGCCGTGACGGACTTGAGCAAACGTTGAGAGTTTGCTTCCGTGACTTCAAAGCGCACAGACCCGTTTAGGTTTTGATAACTGCGGAGCAAAGTGGGAAGGATAGAACGCGTTAGGGTTGGGAGAACTCCGATGGCGACCGTGCCGTGAACGGAGGCAGCACCCTGGATTTCTTGTTTAGCGTCCTCGACATTTTGCAAGATTCGCAGAGCGTATCGGAGCAGTGTGGCTCCATGGTCGGTTAAATCGACACCATTGGCATGACGAATAAAGAGATTGTGTCCCAATTCGTCCTCGAGCAGCTTAATCTGCTGGCTGATGGTGGGTTGCGAGACATAGAGGCTGGCCGCACCCTTAGTCACACTCTTGTGATCGGCGACGGCTACGAAATATTCCAGTTGTTTGACATCCACGTAATGTCTGCTCCTTTGGGCCATAGGATAATCCTATACACAATTATAGCAAAAACGACTTAGATTTTCAGTCGGGATCGTTATACGCTTACCTATGAGGTGAGAGAAATGATAGGTATTCTATTAAAATTTATAATGGGAGGAATCGCCGTATCTTTTGCAACGTGGCTAACTTCAAAGATTGGAGGCAAAGCCGGAGGATTCTTGGCCGGATTTCCGGCTGTTTTTACTTCGTCATTAATCATCGGTGCATTGTCCCATAATGGGGCCGGTGTAAACGGAATTCTCCGGCAGATGGCCTTAGGCGGGATGGTTTCGGTGCTGGCCGGTGTTGTTGTCACCTTGGCGGCACCGATTTTGTTCAAACGGCAGCCTTTTCACTGGGCTTTCGGGTCTTTGTTATTGTTTTGGGGCACGGTGGCCGGCGTCGCAGCAGTCGTGATGCAATCTCTCTAAGGGGCCTGCCTCTCTCACATCATACAATCATTGTCGATATACGAGGAGGAAATTGGCATGGCATCTCTCATTCGGTTTGTGGTCGGGGGATTGAGCGTGGTGGCAGTGAGTCTAGTGATTCAGGTAGCGCCCTTCTTGTCCGGAGTTCTTTCGGCATTCCCGGCAGTGTTTTTAACCTCTTTGGTGTTCGTCTATTTGTCTGCGGGACAACATGGGGTGCGGGCATTTACCAAGACTGCCGCTTGGGGTATGGCTGCAACGTTTTTGGCCGTCATAGGCACGGTTGCGGCAAGTTACGGAAAGATGCCGTGGCCCTTGGTGATTTTTGCGGGGTTCTTCTTGTATGCGTTGTTTGTGAGCAGCGCCATCGTCCTTATCAAGAAGAGAAATGAGCCGAAGAGGACGTAGATTTTTCTTAGAGTGTCGACAAGAAAAAATATCGAAGTGAAAATCTGTAACCCAGGTGTCTTCCTGGGCGTTTGTTTATTGTGGAATTCTAATGGATTATGTGTCGATATTGCGAAGAGAGAGGGATTATTGTGGCCAGATGGACATATTGGGCAGGAGCCGGTGTCGTGGTGGTGGCATTGGCCGTGCAAATGGCACGGCCGGTTGGGGCCGCTTCTCTTACGACGACAGTGAAAGCACCTAGCGTCGGTTCAAAATTGCAGATGGAATGGCCCAGTGGCCCCGAATCCTATTTGGCTCTCTCCTCGGGAGGAACAGTCGGATCCCATGGACCTAATCAAGCCATTCCTGTAGGCAGTGTGACTAAAATGATGACGGCTTATTTGTTGCTGCAGAAACATCCCTTGAGCTATGGAAGTCAGGGCCCCATGGTGGCTGTTACGAGTCATGACGCAGCGGAATATCGCC
>JAKACM010000050.1 GCA_021821465.1 Bacillota bacterium | reverse complement strand
TTAATGTTGTGGTTTTTTGCACGTTTGGAGGATTGCAATTATTATTTAAGGAACCCCAATACCCGATGATTCCGTTGCTTGAGCCATTTAAAGACAACCTTAAGACCATTCCCACCGTTACAGAACTCCGGGAGTCAGCTGTAGAGCTTGGTGTCACTTTTATCGCATGCCAAATGACTATGGACCTCATGGGAATCACTTCAGACAGTCTTATCGACGGAATTACTACCGCTGGGGCTGCGTCATTTTTGGAAGAAGCGTTGGATGCTGACTCTACCATCACGTTTTAAATTGAACTTCATGGGCTTCTTAACCGTTTTGCATGGGAATAGTGTTCGTCTGAACATATGAACAAATTCAGAGAGATCCTTTGGTGGCTATCTCATCCAAAACGAAAGCACTCAAGCGCCCTGCGGGAAAGTTAACACCTAGGGGCAATGCTTGCGCTAGGAGTCAAAAAGGCCACATCACTCATGAGTGATTTAAATGGTGCCAACCGTAAAGTTATCTTTTTGTCTCACAACTCTATTCTTGAATATTCCCGGGTCTGTTTGTTTATTCTAGGTCTTACAGCAGATCCGGGTTTTTCGATGTACTGCAGAGTTTCCGATGGGGGTTGCTGCTCGGCATTCGAGGTTTCAATTCCTCATAGGTAGGCTACAAACTGGCAGACCGAGAAATACGATGGTGTCAGAGGCGGTGTTTCAATTCCTCATAGGTAGGCTACAAACGATTTATTCTGCGAGCATTCCTACGCCCGTAGCTAGTGTTTCAATTCCTCATAGGTAGGCTACAAACACCAAATGTCGATGGCGACCTCATCATTTCGGACAGGTTTCAATTCCTCATAGGTAGGCTACAAACGGGAAGACCCCTGTAATACGGTCGACAGTTCATTCACGTTTCAATTCCTCATAGGTAGGCTACAAACCTACGTAGGACGGGTCTCCACCGTCTTCCTCTCTGGGTTTCAATTCCTCATAGGTAGGCTACAAACTCGCGAATCCCGTTCACATGTTGGAAATGGAGGAAGGTTTCAATTCCTCATAGGTAGGCTACAAACATGTATTTGGTGGCCTGCTCATATTTCTCGTGCCGAGTTTCAATTCCTCATAGGTAGGCTACAAACTGGCCTCTGGGAACTCTCTTTTGATGCCGTTGTATAGTTTCAATTCCTCATAGGTAGGCTACAAACCGGGTATCCCGCAGACGATCCCCCCGCCCCCTTCGCGGTTTCAATTCCTCATAGGTAGGCTACAAACCAATTCATGCGTCTTCCTCCTCGTATAAAGATATTAGGCTTGGACCTGCTTCCTAGCGAAGTGAGTCCCAAGGGTTTAGATGTTGGTCCTGGCCAGGGCCAACATCTAAACCGAGCTCGATCTGGAAAGATTTGTCTTGCGTTGCAAGGCCCGGTCGATGATGCTGGACTTGATCCGGACGACTCAAGCTCGTTCCTCCTGCCTCGACGGACACCCGAAAGGGTGCCAGAAGGCTTCTAAAGATTGCTGGGTCGACCCACTGATTGGAAGCTAACGCGCGGGTTGCCGCCCTCCATTGAGTGCACCGTTGGCAGCGGTGCCGTCGCACAACTTGGTGGAGCGTGACGGCTGATGACGAGGTGGCATCGCCAATCAGTGGGCATCGACCGGTTCCCTTTCCGGATCGATAGGGTGAGATCACTATCATCTTAGAAAGGAGGTTTATCCCATGTTGTCGACTTTGTTTGTCGGCATCGATGTGAGTCAAGCCGAACACGTTGTCTGTACCATGACCCAAGACGGCACGCCCCAGGCTCGCTTGCGCGTGCCAAACCATCAGACCGGAATTGACCAGCTGATCGGCTGGCTGATAACCCAAGCCGAGAAATTCGACCACTTGGCGGTCGGCTTGGAGTCGACCTCGGTGTACCACTGGCCGCTGTTTGAGGCCTTGGCCCAAACGACCGTCTTGCAGCGGTGGCAACCCCAATGGTTTTTGCTGAATCCCAGCATTGTGCAAGGATTTCGCAAAACCTATGTCGATCGCGCCAAAACCGATCCCGGTGACGCTTTTTTGGTAGCAGACGCGATTCGATTTGGTCGATTGCGGCCCTCGCCGGCCCCGGATCCGCGCTATACGGCCTTGCGGGTCGTGACCCGTCATCGTTTCCAGTTGGCGCAGACCATCTCCCGGGAAAAAAACCGGGCCTTGAATGAGTTGTTTTGCTTGTGGGCGGACTATCGGGCGGTCGCCAAAGATCCCGACCAGCCCTTCTTCTCGGATGTTTTTGGCCGGGCTTCTCAACACGTGCTGACCCAATACACTCCCGATCGGTTGGCGAGCACTCCCTTGGCCACAGTGGCCCAGGACATTGCCGAGATCGGAGGGGCGGCGCTGAAGGCGCCGGACGATATCGCCCGAACCTTGCAACGGTTGGCCCAAAAGGCCTTTCGTCTGCGTCCCAAGGAAAGCGAAGCCCGTCAGTTCAGCTTGGTCATGCATTTGGATACCATTCGTACCTTGGAAAGTCAAATCCGGCAGATCGATAAGGCGATTGCCCGTGATCTGCAGGCGATTCCTCAAACCGTCACCTCGGTAGCCGGCATCGGTCCGGTGTTTGGCGCCGGGATTGTGGCCGAAATCGGCCCCATTGCCCGGTTCCCTTCGGACGACGCCCTGGCCAAATATGCGGGGCTGACTTGGCGTACCCACCAATCGGGCAAATTTGACGCGGAAGATCGACCGCTGACGCGATCGGGCAATGCCTTTTTGCGGTATTACCTGATCGAAGCGGCCGACCGGGTTCGTGTGCGCGACCCGGAATTTGAAGCGTTTTACATCCGTAAATACAGCGGTGCAACCCACCATCCGCATAAACGGGCGTTGGTGTTGACGGCACGCAAGCTGGCCGGTGTGATCTTCGGGCTGCTGACCCGAGGTCAACTCTATGATGGAAGGAGATTCGGTTCCTAAGGTTATCGATCGGTCTATCATTGACATTTTCTCCCTGGTATTTACTGGTTCTTGAAAACCGGTTAGTTTGGTGATGCTTTTTTGCGCCCGCAGAGTTAAAAAATAATGCTTGACTTTTTACCGCGGGTCTTTTTCTCCTCCAACGTTTCAATTCCTCATAGGTAGGCTACAAACTCCACTTTTTGACCACGCCTTATCCGGGTTTCTGCCGTTTCAATTCCTCATAGGTAGGCTACAAACTTACTCGGGCGTCCCATAATCCCTCATCCTTTGTCTGTTTCAATTCCTCATAGGTAGGCTACAAACTCGGGAGCGATTACGGCTCCCGGCGTCTTTGTCTATGTTTCAATTCCTCATAGGTAGGCTACAAACCATAGACCGCTTCCTGCACATGAGCGGGCGTCAACGGCGGTTTCAATTCCTCATAGGTAGGCTACAAACAATGGCCTCGCGCGTCAAGACAATGCGCAAAGTGGGTGTTTCAATTCCTCATAGGTAGGCTACAAACACCGTCCGAAGGCCCACAGCGTCCCGTAGAGCACCGGTTTCAATTCCTCATAGGTAGGCTACAAACCGCGTGCGGCATCTTCGGCCATATGGGCATACGCTTGTTTCAATTCCTCATAGGTAGGCTACAAACGGGAGGATTGAAAAAATTGACGAACGAACCAATCTACGAGTTTCAATTCCTCATAGGTAGGCTACAAACCCCCGACGTTGCCGCAAACCGCGCCCACAGCCAGTGTTTCAATTCCTCATAGGTAGGCTACAAACGACCTGTCCTTGCGCCTCATGATCGAAGATGATCGGTTTCAATTCCTCATAGGTAGGCTACAAACGCTGCCGCTGAATTTGCATACTCCATTCCAGTTCCATGTTTCAATTCCTCATAGGTAGGCTACAAACTGACTGCGTCGCCATATTGGCCATTCAACATTATGGGAGGTTTCAATTCCTCATAGGTAGGCTACAAACTCGGCACCTTTCGCCCGGATTGGACGCTCATCCGCCGTTTCAATTCCTCATAGGTAGGCTACAAACATGAGATCCCAGAACGCAATCGCTTCGACGCGATCCTGTTTCAATTCCTCATAGGTAGGCTACAAACTCTGTTCAGCGGCGCGATCCAGTGCCGATTTTGGCAGTTTCAATTCCTCATAGGTAGGCTACAAACCTTCGCCGTCAAAAGCCACAGAGCTTCGGCTTCGCTGTTTCAATTCCTCATAGGTAGGCTACAAACCTCATTGAGGCCCTCGGCACAGAATTTACCATTCCTGTTTCAATTCCTCATAGGTAGGCTACAAACCCGTGTCAGGGATATGAATCTGCTTCGCATCCAAGTTTCAATTCCTCATAGGTAGGCTACAAACCGACGGGAGCCGTTGGCCTCATGCAACTCGAACCGGTTTCAATTCCTCATAGGTAGGCTACAAACCGTCATCGAGCGGATCCCGCGCCGGGCGAAAATGCGGGTTTCAATTCCTCATAGGTAGGCTACAAACGCTCATGCGGCCCTGACGAAAGACGGCATCGCGGTCCAGTTTCAATTCCTCATAGGTAGGCTACAAACCAAATGCCGGCTGCCGGCTCGTAGCGATCTTCCAGAGTTTCAATTCCTCATAGGTAGGCTACAAACTGTAAAGGCCACCATCCAAAACGCTAGCTTGGATGGTTTCAATTCCTCATAGGTAGGCTACAAACGAGGATTGTTATGAGGGTAAGTAATCCATATTTTCGTTTCAATTCCTCATAGGTAGGCTACAAACGACCACGTCTTGCTGAATACGGCACGGGGGAAGAAGTTTCAATTCCTCATAGGTAGGCTACAAACGACCACGTCTTGCTGAATACGGCACGGGGGAAGAAGTTTCAATTCCTCATAGGTAGGCTACAAACTTGGCCGGCGGCTCCCGAGGCGGTCACTTGCACCGGTTTCAATTCCTCATAGGTAGGCTACAAACGAGGGACGCCGGATAATAGGCCGAGTTGAGTTGGGGTTTCAATTCCTCATAGGTAGGCTACAAACTTATCGCGGGTGGGCTATTTCACCATCCAGTTCCTCGTTTCAATTCCTCATAGGTAGGCTACAAACGATATCCCGCCGGCAGACATCAACCTCGGCAATCCGGGTTTCAATTCCTCATAGGTAGGCTACAAACCAACTTGCCCTTGGTGATGTAGTAGCTGTCGCCGTTCGGGTTTCAATTCCTCATAGGTAGGCTACAAACGATCCGGGAACGGTTGGAGTGGTATCGAAGAAAGCGGTTTCAATTCCTCATAGGTAGGCTACAAACAGAAATTCCGCATGATTAATCAGTTCAACTAGGTCATGTTTCAATTCCTCATAGGTAGGCTACAAACTGGATCAGTGTGACTGAAGCCGCACGGCGGAAAGGAGGTTTCAATTCCTCATAGGTAGGCTACAAACGCGCAAACCTTCGGGTTTGCGACTTGCTGGATTAGGTTTCAATTCCTCATAGGTAGGCTACAAACGGTGACCGCCGTGGCGGGGTTGTGCGGGGTGTCGAAGGTTTCAATTCCTCATAGGTAGGCTACAAACTCCATGAGCGGTTGAAAACTGGCCAGGACCATGTTGCGTTTCAATTCCTCATAGGTAGGCTACAAACGAAGTGAGTAGATTTGTCCCCTGCCATTCTTCATAGTTTCAATTCCTCATAGGTAGGCTACAAACTCAATTCCGGCTGACCGGCATTAACACCGAAGATGAGGTTTCAATTCCTCATAGGTAGGCTACAAACTAGTTAAAGCGCAGATCGTGTTCGATGACTGGGATGTTTCAATTCCTCATAGGTAGGCTACAAACCCCATTTTGCGTTGATATACAAGGGTTGTCAATATTCGTATAAATGGGATATAGTGGCAGAAATATTTGGAAAAATCTCGAAATGCTTGTCACTAAAGGATTTGGGGATTCCGCAAAGTGTTGTCGATCTCCCGGGGTTTTTGCACTATTGGAGGTCGACGGCATAATATTAGTGTTTGTTAGTGTGTAGTTGCATAATTCCGAGGACATTTAATAACGCTGGAATTGGAATTTGCGGATATTAGGCCTTTGGTGCCAACGTGAAATTCGCTGCGCCGTATGACGTTGCTTATATCCGTGATCCTGATTCTCGGCGAATCGGTAATCAATGGTCGTCTTATAAGGATCCAGTTTTGACATCCGGATCCTTAAGACGGGAATCTCGGGCGAAAAAGCCTTTTGCTCGATATATGTGCGCAGGTTTTGCGATGTACCCCCAGTTTGAAGGCAATTGCGGGCACACTGAATCCGTGTGATTGCCGCTTTTTGTGACTCTCGACAGGTCAACACCTTTCTGACAATTCCTTCCTACGATGGGATAGAATCCCGTGTCGACTATCCGAGAAGGGCGCAGACAGTGACTCTTCTTAGTGGCCAGGCTCTCCATTTTTTAAACCCATAAACGGTTGCGAGTGCCGGAAGGATCGAAAAAGCCCTCAATGACCATGACGTGGGTAGACTCATTGTCCCATCTCTTTGCAAAGCATTAGCATTAAATTAGTATGGCCATAGGGGAGGTCCGATGGCTTGAGTGATGTTCTGCTCTTTCTATTTGATGGCATTATTGCGATACCGTTGGTTACGGTACTGCTTGTACAACTAATCAAGCCTCACAGGTCTCGTTATGATCTTGATTCGCAGAGCCCTGGGGCTTATGGACAGACTTTGCCCCAGACCCTTCTGGAAAATGCACAAGAACGTTATGCCCGTGGGGAGATCGAACTGGCAGAATTGGAAGAGACGATAGAGTTGGTCTTGCGTTCCCAGCATACCAGCCAGTATTGGTAAATTCCAGGGCAAGAAGAACTTCCATAACATCTATCTTTGTGTGGACTATCCATCTGTTCTGGAACCTGGGAGATATGCTATAGAACAGAGTTATTATATAAATCGTCCATAAGTTTTCCATAATTTCTCTCACTCAAAGGACTTTTCCTCCTCTCTATCGAATTGTCAGATAGGGGGAAACTAACGTGGTCAAGATCATTACGACTCATGGATTTTCTATACACAGTTTGCGAAAACTCGAAAAGCAGACGGAGTCTGGGCGCATGCGTGTTCGCCTCATGGTTGTTCGGTTGGTCTGGGAAGGATATCCGGCCACGGCCGTGGCCGATATTATTGGGATCACGGGAGAAACGGTCAGTAGTTATGTGGCCAGTTGGAATCAAGGAGGACCGGGTGCCTTAATTCCGGGTAAAAGCCCGGGCAAACCCTCTAAAATTCCTCCCGAGATCGTCGAACAACTTTGCACCTGGCTTCAGCAATCGCCCCAGGCAGCGGGCTACGGGGAATCGGCGAATTGGGACACGCGCATGTTTCAAGCATTTTTACACGATCGCTATGGCATTCCCATGAGTCGAGCGGGATGCACCAAATGGCTTCACCGCCATGGTTTTCGCTGGACTCGTCCCACATATGTCTTGGACAAGGCCGATCCTCTCAAGCAACAAGCCTTTGTGGACGCCTTGCAGGAATTAAAAAAAAACTAACGCCACACGATCTCTTGCTCTTTGAAGATGAAGCGCACATTCGAGACGATCAAGCCATGGGTGCCGCATGGACGCTATGTGGGAAGCAGAAGAAGATTAAAACAACCGGCCGCCACGCGGCCGCTATTCTCATGGGAACGGTCGCTCCTGCGACCGGTGATGTGATCGTGAAAGAATATGAGGAATCGACAGCGAACACCTTTCATCAATTTCTCGAAGTCATTCTCCATCGTTATCCCGATAAACAGATCTATCTGATCCTCGACAATGCCAAAATTCACCATGCCAAGGTGCTCGCGCCGTTTCTCGCAGATCATCCGGCACGGCATCTTCTGTTCTTACCGCCTTATTCCCCGAATTTGAATAACGTCGAACGACTATGGAAGTGGCTTCGGGAAAAGGTCATTCTCAACACGTATTTCCCCAACCTTGGTGCGATTAAAAAAGCTGTCGGACACTTCCTCCGATTTCTAGAGGGGGCCAAAACCGAAATTCAGTCACGACTCTGCCGCCTGCCAGGTGATCCCAAGAAAACTTAAGTACGATTAATATAGTATTATCTGTAAAAAGCTACCATTAATACATTTTCCCCCTTTCCCATTGAAGGAGGACCTTGACGTTCTTGGATATAGTGCAATTCGATTCTTATGTATTTGAACGCAAACAAATGAGACTTTCAGCTTTCGGTGTAGCGCCGAGAGCTGAAAGTCTGTGAATCAGAGTTATTTAGCGCGGCGTCGCGATAAAATTATGCTTTTTTAACAATTCCAACGCCGATGGACGATCAATAACCCCGACATGCACAACCTGATTATTAATAATCGTGCTGGGAACACTCCGAATATATAATTTTACCGCCAGTTCACGGCCTTCCAACGTACCCACGTCTATCTCTTTCACCGTAAATCCATACTCCTGCCCCAGTTGTTTCCATTGACGAATAGCAGCAGGACAAGTTTGACACCATGGGGACGTCGCAACAATAACTTCACCCATATTGACCACCTCTTAACTACACCGCATACACTGTATCTTATCACGGACGATTTTTTCACGATAGAGCGCAAGAGCCTGCTCTCCGGTAACTAAATGGCCCAAATCTTCCTGCTCATCCATCCGCAATCTAGCAATCCACGCTTCTCCGTAGGGATCAATATTCAAAAGTGCCGGGTCGTCCTTGAGACGGTCATTGGTTGCGATGATCGTACCTGAAACGGGGCAAACCAAAGGGCCTGCCCATTTCCCGCTTTCCAGTGAAGCCAGAGATTTGCCGCGCAACACATGCATCCCTACTTTTTTAGGACGTACGAACAAGATACGGCCGGAGAGTGTTTGTGCGGGGTCGGTCATTCCCGCAATAATCACATCTCCTTCGCGTCTTACCCACACGTTGTTTTCGATATCGTAATACAGGTTTTCGGGTAGGTCACACCCCTGAATTTCGGCCATCTTGCACCTCCTATCTGGCCGCCTTTTGGGTGCGTCACAAGATTATTGGGTTGGCAATGAGTATTCCAGTTGCGACAGAAATTGTTGGATTGTGCCCAATGCGTCGGATTCCATGTCGCCGACATAGAGCTCATCAGGATTGTGCCCAAAAGCGATGCCAATTAACTGGGTATAGTACATGACAGGCAACTCTGCACTGTCGCCGACGGCGTTGATGGCCCGTAACTGTAAGGCATCCAATCCACCCGCACATTTAGGGCACATCAAGGAAAGCACATCGGCACCACTTGATTTAGCCTGCGAGAGAATACGACCGGTCAGCCTGCCCGAGGTGCGGTCATCGGACAAGAGATTTTTGCCTCCGCAACAGGTGGTTTCGGCGGGATGAGGGACGACAGTCGCACCCAGAGTTTTAAGGAGATCATGCATGAAGTGCGGATGTTCGGTGTTCTCACCCGCAATCTGAACTGAACTGAGCATTTTTCCTGGACGGTGATAGAGGCAGCCATAATAGGGAGCCACGCGTAATCCCGTCAGAGGCACTTTAACATGTTCAGCAATCGTGTCAAGACCAACGACATTAACCAAATACTCCAGGGTGTTCCGCACTGACGGCTTTTCCGTCAAAGGAGGTTCATCGGCTTTGCGGAGCATATCGGAAATGTCCTCCCGCACTGTTCCTCCGACATCAAACGTATAGGCTGTGCGTGACAATTCATGGTAGCATACGTTGCATGAAACCATGACTTCGGTTTCTCCTTGAGCCAGCAAATGGGCTAAGTTTCTGGCCGGAAGAAAGTGACTCTTGAGCCCTTCACCTTTTAGTTCCCCGGCGCCACAGCACGAATAATCTTCAACATCAACCAATGTCATCCCCAAATCCTTAGCAACAACGCGTGTACTGATATCATAGGCCCGGTCAATGGTTTTAAGGGAACAACCGGGGAAATAGCCTGTTTTCATCATTACTGCCTCCTCATCGAAATGACCCCTTACGCTTCCTGATGGGCAAGAACCATGGCGCTTCGAGACCAGCGCTTGGGTTTGCCGATAAACAAGGTGCGCACAATGCGCCCATCTTTGAGCATTTTTATCGCCGTTTTTCTCATTTCCGGTGTAAACAACTCCTGACGACGTCCCGTGCGATTCAAAAATTCCGCTTGCAGACGCGGCAGGCTAAGCCGGCCGTAAGTGAAAAGTTGATGACGATAAGTCTCATGATTGGCTTTAAATGATTCATCCATCTTGTCTGGCACCGTGTGATGCAGCCATTGTCCAATCGATTCAATAACTTCGGCCGTATTGACCTCTTTGGGACAATGGTTCGTGCAAATATAGCATCCGACGCAGCGCCAGATCACATCTGCGTTTTTGATCAATTCATCCTGGCGGCCGGTTCGCACCCAGTAAATAAACTGACGCGGGTTAAATTCAGGAATTTCATGAGCGACAGTGCATCCGGCCGTGCACATGCCGCACTGAATGCAGTTATCAATACTGGCTCCGATGAAACTCTGACGAATCTCATCCCAGGAATCAAGTTCGGGGCGACCGTGCACACGAGATTTCAACATCGTGTTCCAGCGTCCGGAAATATCGATTCCGTCCATGACTAGATTTTCATATTCCATAATTTGATCGTCATTCAGCAACGATCGTTCAATAATACCGGATCCCTTTGCCATATGCTCACCTCCAACGGAGATAAATTACCAATCTGAGACATCCGACTAGTTCTCTTGTTCGACAGGAATGCCGGTAGGTACCGCATCCTTGGGAATAGGCAACCCCAACAAATAGTTCATGACGCCGACAACCGTAGGAATAGTCGAAAAGATCGATTTTGAGGTTGTAAAGTACATTTTGTAGAGATAGTCGGCATAGATGTATGCCAACAGAACATCATTGGAATAAATGCCCCAGCGGTGCAATTTCGTTTGTTTCAACGCCTCGTCCAGTTGTCCGAGACGAGCAAAAAGTTCATGATAGCTGGCACCAAAAGAATGAAATCGGTCTTTGCCGTTGAGACCAAGCTCATTGGTAAATTCGAAAAGATAAGGCAACGCACCCGTGCCGGTTTTCCATGAATAGACCCATGTTGTTGCCAAGGGATAGCGCTTGGGGGAATAGAAGTGAAGAAACTCAATGGCGATATCGTGGGCGGCCTCCTTCGGTACCATGGGCAGAGTCATGCCCAAGGCTTGAACTTGGTCGTCGATGTCGTCATCCATTTCTATCAGTGCGCTCATATATACGACAAATTGTTGCAAGGATAGCTGCTCTTCAATACGTGGCAGCCATCTCCGTGCGGAACGCAACCGCATGAGAGTCGAACGCCACTCGGTATAATAGGACGTTGGCATGGACGCGGTGCTTTGAGTGAGATGTTGAATTTGACGACTTGTTACCGTCAACCCCTGGATTAGATTATTCAGTGGGATGGCATCCAAATTTGATTGAATAGAGGACCACACTTCGTTCATTGCCGGCGTTAGAAGTCGTTGAAGAAAGTCCTCGTTTTCGCTGCCTTCTGCGTTGTTCATAACGTCACCTTCGCTTTGAGGTAGTCAAACACAGCCAAGCTCGCGACATCTCCTTCGGCAATACTATCTTCAATGGCTTTGGGTCCACTGGCGGCACCTGCCACGAATACTCCTGGGTGATCTGTTAAGCTGGCATTTTTAATGGTTGCCGACTGCTTGATAAAGCCGTGAGATTCCAAGGAAACCTGGAACTTTCCGGCCATGTCGTGTGTTCCGCGGCTGGGTTCCATTCCGGCTGCAAGCACCACCAAATCGAACGGCCATTCGAATGGTCCCCGAACCAAAGTGTCTTCTCCTTTAAGCACGGGACGTCCATGTTGCTCGGTGACCTCAGCAATTCGTCCTTTGACATAGACAACACCGGCGTCTTCTTGGGACTTCCAGTACAGGGTGTCTTCCCATAATCCATACGTGCGGACGTCCATGTAAAACATACTGATGCGTGCCTTGGGCAACTGTTCTCGCAGTTCAATTGATTGTTTGGCTGAAACCGCGCAACATACGCGAGAACAGTACGTGTTGCCCACTTGCCTATCACGAGACCCAACGCAATAAATAAAGGCTACGGACTGCGGAACTTCTCCGTTGGAAGGACGGCGAATCGGACCTTTGGCGAACATCTCCTCGAGTTCCGCTCCTGTAATGACGTCGGGAAAAATTCCGTACCCATATTTTCCATCGCGTGCGGGATTGAAGTGATCAAACCCGGTGGCCAAGACAACTGCATGCGATCGGATTGTTTCGGAATGCTCTCCAGTTACCGTGACCGAGAAAATATCCTGGGACTCGCTAACTTTTTCCACTTCGGTACCTGTGTAGATCTTGATGCGTGAGTCCTTATTGACACGTTCAATTAAGTGGCTGAGAAGATCCGGTCCACTGCTGAAATCGGGCATGAGTACTTGATATTGATGTCGTGCTACAGCTCCGCCCAGATATTTTTGCTGTTCTACCAAAGTCACGTCAAATCCGAGATGACTTAAAGTGGATGCCGCTTGCAAGCCCGCCGGGCCCGCTCCGATGACCATAACAGACGTAGACATATTATTCCTCCTCATTAATGGAGATTAAGATTCTCAACCGGCGGAACATATAATTGGTCCGGTTCGCGTCCCGCCCTGAGTTCCTCAAGATAGGCCTCATATTCGGCCTTTGACGTCCTCCAGTCGACTCCCATTTTGTCAAGCAGTTTTTCCCAACCTGAAGTGTGCCATTGTATTTGGACCACTTTGTATGGGTCAGCTCCCGCAGCTAATGCAGCAAACTGGACGTCGGCCATAACCGGCAGTTCATAGTTGTATCCATGGGCTTTACCAATCCATTGATTCTTATCTAGCGTTGTGGTGCAGCCCGTGTCTTGAGTAATGGCCACATCGGAATTGGCCTCTTCGACCATGACTTTAATTTTACGTTCCAGCGAAAACGATCGGGAAAATTCCCGTTCAGTCAAGATGTGACGAAATCCGAACCCGCAGCAGTCATACCACGTGGAGTAATCGGCCACTTGAGCTCCCAGAGCCAAAAGTATGGCGGTGGTAGGAGCCGGACGCTGACCACCATAAATATTGGGGTCATAAATCACATCCTCCGGGACCAATTTCCAGACGTGACATGCCGGATGAACCGTCGTGATAATGGAAGAGACGTCGTGAATTTTAAGAGCGGCAATCTGGTTGCGCAATACATGCAACCATTCGCTATAGTGGACAATCTCTTCCGGAATCACAAGTTCGCGGCCGACTTTTGCCATAATCCGCCGAACCTCATCCCGCAGATCCTTGTGTTCAATTAACAAATTGCGCATTTCTTTATAATTGCCGAACGAGGTTCCGCAATGAATCAACGGGAAATAGCCGGTTTCATAAGCTCGGTGCCAGTTTCTCACTGCGACGCTCGCCAAAGCCACCAAGTTCGACGTGCCGGAACCATGATAATTCCATGCTGTGCAACTGGTTTGGTGTGTTTCATCCAGAAACTCCAATCCCAGTTTGTTCATGAACCACATAATACTGGTGGGGTAACCGGGAATGTTTCCGCATTGACCGCAGGATTTGTGATGCCACAACTTGTTGGTCGGAATGCGCTTAGTGCGTCCCAGTAAGGTTTCAACCTCAATCGGACGATTTTCCTCCGTAATATGAATAACCTTGACTTCACCTTTTGCTTCCAGCTCCGCCAGCTCTTCTCTGGGGTCTTTGGGTGCAGCCTTCATAATGGCACGCTTGTCTACCGTTTTAGTGATGAATTCCCATCCCGAGGTATGCACCTTGTCACTGATAGGACTCGTTGCCATGAAATTCCCTCCTTCTCGTTCCTGCCTCGCTTACAATCATTGGCCTCCGCGGTGTATTACCGAAAGCCTCAGTGGTATAAGAACCGCAAGCACTTATTCTTATGGAGACCACTTAAAGTCAGTTTTTTCCCACGCTTTCAGTCAGCGTGACGATTCGACCATATCCCGAAGGTCCTCGACCATGTCCGACACCACTTCATAGAGATTGGGATCAATTTGTTCAATTAGACGAAAAACGCCCGTTTCTTCATATATCGCGTAGAGCTCGTAGGATGTTTCGGGGGACACACGCCATGCCGATGTCGTGACCTGTAAAGTGTACACGGGTATGGCTTTGCGCTTTATCGCCAAATCTGTGGAACTCCACGGAATTTTTGGACCCCAATCGGGAAAGAAATCGGGTTGAATCATATCCGGGGTGAGTTGATTACCAATCGACAGCACTTTCAATAGGACCCGTCCGTATGGCTTGAGCAGTCGGTGAACAGCTTCCATCCCCCGCCAAACGGCAACTTCTCGCATAATCATTACCAATCCGCCCGGAGAATTGTGAAAAGGACAACGCATTGCACAGGTATAACACTGTGCGCAAGCCCAGATGTATTCGTCCATCATGTCTTTGACCGCTTGGGCGTCACCGGACAAAACGGTTTGAACCACGATGCGCGGAGAATAATCAAAGAATCGGTGTGATGGACAAGAACCACTGCAGACACCACAGTTCAGACATCCGTGTATGACTTCTTCGTAGCGCAGATCGCTTTTTATCGCTTCCAGCAAACTCTCGGCATCTTGTTCTCCGACATCGTCCGGATCCAAACGCAGATGGGTCACAACGGCTTCTTCGCTCATATAGGTGTCACCTCCTCATTATCATGCGGTTTCAGCGACATTCGCCAACCGCTGTTCATCTTTAAGATAAATAGACGGCGCGATCGGCTTCCAGGAGGAGCGAGTGGAAATCAGCGGCACCAATCCAGGTGATGGGCCACGAAACGGCAGACGGTTCAATGTTTACCAAAGGCAAGCTGAGTCGGCAACCATAAAATGTCACGCCTTGTTCGTGAGCGTTGCGCATGAAATCTGCCAATGTTTTGCGGCTTCCGTCCAATGCAAGAACGTTGTCAGCAAAATCCCGAGCAAAAATAGACAATCCTGTTTGGGTAAATATGATGTCGGCATCGTCATCCATCGCTCGCGCAACACTAGCCATGAAAAATACGGTGAAACATCTTTCGGGAGCCTCACTTCCTCGGGTTTGAACATAGACAAATCGTGCCATGATAAGCCTCTTTTCTGTTGGGTTCCATCTGCTCCAGTTGAGTGGTTCTTTCGAACCAAAATCCGATCGTCGCAATCGTATCACGCGATTGAACTCGGTTAAATGACCATTGAGAACGAATTAAATTTGAATTTACAATGTTCAAGCAATAGGCAAAGAGACAAAGCGCCATGCACCCACAACGGCACAACATCGAAAACGCCAGGTGAAGACGTTTTAAACTGGTGAGAGGGTTCACAAGGAGGCCCAGGCAGGGCCATATGGTCCTGCCTGGGTGGTACCTTCGGACCTGTTTAAATGGATCCACTTGCCGAAGAATGACGGTAACGCACTACAATGGTCATGGGGGTATCCCCCAGAACCAGTGCGCGGGAGGGATAATAA
The DNA here is from genome assembly GCA_021821465.1 of Bacillota bacterium. Classification (GTDB taxonomy): domain Bacteria; phylum Bacillota; class Sulfobacillia; order Sulfobacillales; family Sulfobacillaceae; genus Sulfobacillus. The sequence goes on along the minus strand of JAKACM010000050.1, from coordinate 17,057 downwards.
TGGCTGTCGTATCAAACTGCAACATTCCGGAAGACCGTTACTATTGGATTGATAAACATGTGTGGGCTCGGCGGCTAGCGAGTGGCGACATAGAAGTGGGGATTACCGACCCTGCGCAAGCGTTGGCGGGAAAACTTTTGGTATGTCGCATTAAAAAAACCGGTCGCGATTTGAAAAGAGGAGCAAGCGGCGCCAGTTTGGAGAGCGGAAAGTGGGTCGGAGGCGTTCCTACGCCGGTCGCAGGAACAATAATCGCGGTCAACGAAGATGCCGAAAAAGACCCGGAGAGTGTTAATCGGGATCCTTACACGACTTGGTTGTTTCGCTTAAAATCCGAGACTTTCGAGCAAGACGTGGCGCTCTTGGTCACCGGAGCAGAAGCGGTGTCGTTATACCAGCAAAAGATTCAACAAGATGGGATCGAATGTCACAGTAATTGAGTCGAATGAAGGAGACTGAAGAAAGGAGAACGACCACCAATGTCCGAAAACGAACAAACGCTGGATTTGCGTGGATTGTCATGTCCCATGCCGATTGTTAAAACCAAAAAAGCTATTGATCAGATTGAAGGAGGTACTCAACTCTTCATTTTGGCAACAGACCCCGGATCCGTCGCGGATTTTCAGGCTTGGACCAAAAGAACGGGACACAAACTATTGCTTTCCGAGAAAGTCGGAAACGAATTCCACTTTCGTATTGAAAAATTTGTGGCAAAAACTGAGGAGGCATAGATCATGAGTAAAATTCTTTACGTTCAGACGTCGGGTCCTAACACGCCCGAGAGGACAGCATCACCGTTTTTTCTGGCTACCGCGGCTTGTTTATTGGATCATGAAGTCACCATGTTGTTTACGATGCGGGGAACAGAGCTCATGAAAAAGGGAGTTGCGGAAAACCTATATGTGAAAGAAGGGGGCGAAACTTTACAATATTTTATCGACCAGGCACTGGATGCAGGTGTAAAATTTCTGGTATGCACTCCTTCACTCGATTTGAATGACATGACCAAGGATGATTTGATTGACAGCGTGTCGGGCGTCGTTGGAGGAACTTTTGTTAACGAAGAGGCTTTGTCATGTGATTTGGTGTTGTCTTTTTAACTGTTTTACACTCTCAAATTGCAGAGAGAAATTTTTGATGCGAAAGGTCAATTCTTTTCGATGCATGAGGAGGGGCACCATAGGAACGGGAGGGAATGATCTGTGCGAACCATTCATTTAGGACGTGTATCCATACCGAGATCATTATCGGTGTTTCATGCCGTGGCCAAAGTGGCTAAGTCTGCGGATGAAATGGTTCTGGTTTCTTCCACGCCTGCCGGACCTTTTGTGTCCGTGGGATATCATCAATTGGCTCGACGAGAACTCAATATACCTTATTGCGAATCTCACGGCATCCCGGTTGCCCGCCGCCTGGTCGGCGGGGGCGCGGTGCTGCTCGATTCCCATCAAACATTTTGGCACCTGATCATGCCGGGGGCCCATGCGGCAATAAGGGATTTGTATAATGCATTGATGCCCGCGCCGGTGGCGGCTTACCAGCGCTTCGGTGTCAACGCTGAACATCGGCCGTTGAATGATCTAATCGTGGGTCAAAAAAAGATCGGGGGGACCGGAGCGGCCACTATCGCGGAAAGTTTAGTGTTCGTGGGAAGCTGGATGTTTGATTTTAATCGCGAGTTAATGGGACACGTCCTAAACGTTCCTTCCGAAAAATTCCGAGACAAGACCATCGAATCGCTGAGAGACTATATGACGACGATGAAAGACGAACTGGGTGAAAACAATTTGCCGTCTTCGGAAGAAGCCATGAATGTTCTGACAGAGGAATTTGTCAATTTACTGGACAGTCCGGCTCATGCGGATCACTTGACCGAAGAAGAGGAAGCCGAATCCGAACGATTGACTCACAAGCTGTTTGATCCGCAATTCGTTTTTCAAAATGAAGGGTGGACGACCCTCGGTAGAAAAATTCGGGACGGGGTTTATCTTTATGAAGGTCTTTATAAAACGCCTACAGGTCTCATTCGCATGATCTGGCTTGAACAAGACAAGTGGATTGAAAATATTTGGTTGGGAGGAGATTTGCTTATTGATCCGCAGGACGGATTAAGTCGCTTGGGTGCCGATTTGACGCGAGAACGGTTTTTGGTGTCGGAGTTGGCGGATCGCCTTGCCGCGAGTTTTGCTGCGGTGCCATTGACGGGTTTGACGCCGTCGGATCTATTGGAGGCTTATAAACACAGGCTCTCTTTAGTTCCGGAAGATTCGGCGTCCATGAAATGATGGAGGGCAAGGTTATGACGGCATCCCTTCGCGAACGATTATTGGAATATTTGGATCAGCATAAAGAAGTGACAACAGAAGAGTTACAAAAAGTTTTTGGGGTTTCTCGACGCCATATTCAGCGTCATTTGCATCAACTGGTTGATGAACGCCGGGTTTCGATGACTCTTCTTCCGGGATCTCACCATACCGGAGTCTACCAAAGTGTTCTTCCCCAAGGTGACGAATTCCATGCCATACCGCAATTGCTAAAAGCTGTGGAAAAGGTGGGAGGTCAGCATTTGTTGGGAAAAGTGCTTGAACAATTTATTGATCAATATTATGGGAAAGCCATTCAGAAAACTCCTGAAGTATTAAGCCAAGAAGACTCGGTCTTAATGAATTGGAAGAAGAGTCCGAATGGATGGTGGATTACCATGCGTCAGTGTCCGTTGCCCAATACTCCTGAAGCAGAAATTGTCTGTCAGGCGGAGACGCGAATTTTCTCCAAACATTTTCACGCACCGGCCATTCATTTTAGCCGCGATGAAACCGGAGTCTGTCAATTTTTTATTCCGCAAAAGACACAGGAAACCCAGACAGCGTCCGTCTCTTCTGAAGATGTTAGTCCTATTAAGAATCGTTAGTAGTATCATCTTGTTTTTAGGTTTCCAAAATTTTTTCTTGGGGGTGCCTCATTACAGTCTTTGTTAGCCGCCAAACTCTTGCAAATCCCAATGCACTCTTGAAGGCCGCCGGTTATCATGGGTCTGTCCAACCACCGCGCCCTCTGCGTAAAGGCAGGTGACAGTAGGGAGAGACCCAGACCTGTCACGGTGTTCTACTGGGATCCCGACAATCCGGAACAACTCATCGCAGAGTATTCCAAGAACCGTTCCGGATCGTAAATACCCAAAGAGGCCCGTGGTTGAGTGGCGGCCGATTTCCACACCGCATGCACAAAGTCGGTATCTCTGCTAATTGGAAATGGAAGGTGGGCGAAAGGCCATGAAGGACTTGGCAGACAGTCAACAATCGATTCTCATTATTCCGGATTTTCCCGAGGTGGCACACCCAGATCTTGCGATGCAACTAGGACTGGATGGGGCTGATGACAACGTTGAAATCCGGACCTTAACTCTGGGAACCATGGAACATGATGCCCGTCAAGATATTTTTTATGAGGGCTACATTAAGGCATTAACCTCGGCCAGAGAACAAGCAAGAGATTGGTTATTGGGAGTGAAATCGGCTTGGTTGATCGGTTTTGGTCTAGGTGGCCTGGCGGCCTTATGGACTGCCGCAGACCAGCGTGACGCGCCGATTTACGGAGTAGCGGCTATTGGAAGCACGCCCAATTTTGATTTTTTGAAAGATCGTCATCCTTATTACGACTGGCCGGCCGAAAATGTTAAGAAGACGCTGTTGGATTGGGATGTCAGTTATAAGGTCCCCCGAATCGGCAATCGTGCGGTTTTGCTTTTGCATGGGGATGAAGACAAAGAGATAGGGACCAACTGGATTGAAGAATTTTATTTATTGGCGACTGGCGTTAGTCGGTGGCCCGATAAATGGGAATATCACCGGATTCATGGCTTAGGACATAATTGGGACCAGAATAGTTCCGCAGTTGAGGAAGCACGGGGATATCTTCGGAAATTTCGCCAGAAACTTTTTCTTGATATCAAATGACCCAATCAACAACGAATGACGCGATCAAGTAACCCGCGAACATGATGTTTAACACCAATCGTTCGCGGGTTATTTTTCTGACGGCCGTCTTCTGGCCCTTTCTCTACCGAAGGTCCAAGAACTCGGCATCGTATGATGGGAGCCCGTGACAAAATCTCTATTCCCATACAAAGGAAACTTTTTCGGGACACCTTTGAGTCCCAAGAGCTCGCCATGACCGGCAATTCTCTCATCCGTATCTTCACACAAACAGCCATCACGACGAATCCGTCAATTCTTCCGTGCCTCGTGCCTATAGGTGAAAAGGCGAACCCCACCACTCTCCATGCACTAAATTTTGAGCCATCATCACCCCTTCGGTTCTCTTTGCCTCTCGTTTGTTCGTCCTTGTCAACGCTCGTGAAGGCTCTTGTCCCCGTAAAGGAATAGCTCTGACTCGGAAAGGTGCGTGGTTATGGAGCCTTGTGAGTGTCCGATATTGTTCTCTAGCACCAGTGCCTTTGACGCGGTGTTTCACATCGGGGACAGAAACTTGCCCGGGAACGGATCGTGATCTCTTGGGCGATGGAGCGAGACTTTCTTTGCATTCACGTATTGTCTGTTAAAATAGGACAGAATGTTTCAAAAGGAAGAGAGAAAGGCGGGGCTTGGGTGGATCCATCGATCTTTGTGCGGCGAAAGTGATGCAAGAATCCGGGAGATGGCGGTTTCACTTCCCGGTCTGGTCGTGAACGGCATAGAAGAGCCTCCCGCACCTTCAAGCAGGTACGGAGGGAAAGTTGGCAGCGGCATAAGTCCACGATTCTCAAGGATAGTCTATGCAATGCCGACAAGCTTTCGCAGTATTTGTTTGGCAGGAAGCTTATTTTTGGGGCGCATCGTGCGATTTGAGGTTTTGAGGACGGAACAAGAATTACCGGCGGGTTCAGCTATAAGAAAATCCAGTTGATTGCAGGAGTCTCGGCTTTGCTTATTAAAGAACATAATCTGTTTGAAAGGAGCGGAAGGCGCGGCTCCTCCCCCTGGCAAGAAAGGGGTTTGTGCCGCACCGAATGGGATGAAATTCCGCTGGCCTCATCGCAACCATCAAGCGGCCGTTTTACGTCGACAACACGTCTTATCCCAATTGCCTCAAATGAGTGAAGAGGATCAAAGAATTTTTTCGTGGTCTGTGAGACCGGAAATTTTGGCGCCGTTTCAAGAATGTTTGACTGGAGAAATGGTTTTGCCGGTTGGTGTTGTAGGGCCTTTTGCCATTGATATGGGCATTTATGACCGGCATTCCAGCGGTGAGTTGCAGGAATTGACAAGGACAACCGAAAATATTTTTATTCCGCTGGCACACACCGAAGGTGGTTTGTCGGAATCCATGTTGCGCGGCAGCCATGTTACGGGTATGGCGGAGGGCATTAAGACATGGGTATTGCAGGATGAAATGACCCGGGATTGTGCTTTTGTGTTTGATACCGCCAACGACGCGACGTCCTTGCACTACTGGATTTTGGCCCATGAGCGGGAATTGAAGGATTGGATTAATAACCCGCATCATGACGGCAAGATGAGAAAGAACGGCGAACAAGTTGCCCGTGTGTCCCATCATGCTGTCTTGTTAAACATCCGCACTCATGTGATTGGACCCGTTTGTCATGTGCTCTATGGATTCGATACCCAAGAAGCATGCGGACCCAATATGATCACCCGCAATGCTTATGCGCTGAACGAGCATATCGTGGACCAGACCGGCCCCTTGAACCTGATTCCTGGGAATATTTTTCTGGAAGCAAATATGGGCGGGGACAAAAAACCGAGTTATGAATATTTCCATGGGGGACACGGAAAAACCGTGGTTGCGGAAAGCATCATTCCGGATAATTTGATTGCCCGATATTTGCATACTACGGCCGAGCAATTGCAAGCGTTGGAATGGGTAGGACTTCATGGAGCGCAAGACAGCGGAATGCAGTCGTTTAGCTTTACACCCGCTTCGGCCATAGCCGCTGTTTTTGCGGCCACCGGTCAGGATCTGGGCATGGTAGGAACGAGTAGCATGGCCCACGCGACCGTTTCTCGAGTACCGGATGGTGTAGCCTTTAGTATCACTTTAAAAGGACTGGAAGTGGGAACCGTGGGTGGCGGAACAGGGTTGCCTCATGCTCAGTCCTACTTGAGGATGATGGGGTGTGAAGGCCCCCACTCCGCCCGTCGGCTTGCACAAATTATTGCGGCGGGGACTCTGGCTCTGGAAATTTCGGCAGCGTCTTCCATGGCTAGTCGAGGCAGTGAAAATTTCTTTCGTGCGCATTGGACACGTGGGGGTCTTCGATAAAAGGCCCCCATGCCGTCAGGTCACACGCACTGTGCGCGCCGAAATAAGGGAGTGCGGCATAAAAGCGCCAAGTAGCAGGAACTGCATTTAGATGTGCTCAACGCCTTAAAGGACAGCGGCGGACGAGGTATCCGAGAGGAGGATGCCGCTCTTTGAGCATCAGGTTTTGTACCGTAGGCTTTGGGGACATAGGGACCGTCCGATCCCTCAAGACCGATCCGTCGTGCTTTATGTTCGATATCCACTCGAAGTCGGTCTAAGAATTTCCGTCCATCGATACCGATCATTTCGGCATCCTCGCGAAGCCTAGTATACATGCTGTCCATAATGGCTAAAAGCTCGTCTTTCATGTTCAATAATACCTGATAGCGTTCAGGAGGAATTGTCGGTAACGTGGTTTTTAGATAATGCTCCGCAAATGCCTGATGCCGAGACTCGTCTTTCATAACGCGACCGGATACTTTGCCGAATAATGCCTCCGGTTGTGATTTAGCATAAATAGAGTAGAAATTTTTCGCGAAAATATCGCTGATTAGAATACCCCAAACCCAATCCAGACGGTCACCTTTGCGCAAGCGATTATGATAGCGGAGCATCTCCGGCATCTGCCGGATGGTCAAAGGATCGGCCTGAAGACGCTGGTAAAGTCGGGTTAGCACTTCAAAGTGGCGCGCTTCGTCCATCAGAAAACTACTAAGATACAACTGAGCCGTTGTCTCACCTGCCTGCGCCATTTGCGGTAGAATAGCGCTGGCACCAAGCATGGCCGACTGTTCACCCAAATACACTGGTGTTAACATACGTGCAAGGGCGTAGGATTGATGTGTTGTGAATTGAATCGGATCGTCCCAGTTAACGTCCTCTGCGGTCCACTGCGATTTCACGCCCTTATGGAATAGGCGTATGAGCAGGTCCTCTTCGAGCTGTGGATAGACTTTTATCACCTGCAACCGTCCTTTCGCCCGTGTGTGCAATATTTGTGAGAGACCCTTAACTTGCTTTGTCGTCTCCTGCGGCTCGATACCCTGGAAGATATTCATGCTGCGCTGTGGTGATCTTTCACAGAGCACTCGCTCATAGTTGAGATATTATCGACTTCGGGTTCAGCTCATTCGCTCCCGCGAGGTTATGTCCTCCGGAGAATTTTTGTGAAGCCATTACCGTGAAAATTCGTGGCCAAATATTACCTACGCACTTGTAACCATACTAAAATTGCGTGCTGTTTGCAAATGCCGCCGGATTTCGGAACTCGGCGACCGGGACGTACTGTTATTTAAAATCACGCCGTGGTCGTGTTTGTGTATATGATGAGGTGGCCTAAGGCCATGTGACGAAGAATACAGGCTTTCGAAGTGGTCACTACTTTGATATGGCGATCTGCGTGGGTCAGGATTGGCGGACGAACCCAAAGAGGATGCCGAATCAAAATTCATCCCGCATCCTCTTTATCAAACGCGCCGTAAAACCCCTGCGTTTAGGGAGGGGTATCAGGCGAATCTTTTTGTATTGACACGGCAGTTTCTTGGGGTAATAATCATAAAAAACCCTTACTTGCACAGTGGATATATTTTAACTCTCAAACTCTTTATCTAAGCCAAACTGACTGCGATCACGAAGGAATTTGGGGTTGTTAAAAGCCAAATTGACCACTTTCTCCACTTTTTCCGGCATGTCGCAGGGAGGATTCTGCACCAATACAAGCGGGGTAAGATAGTCCTGAAGGCTGTCCGGTTAAAGCCGAAGTGGGCATTCAGGAACTTTTTCAGGAAGTGGTGAATGTCATTGACAGGATCCCGCGGATTATCGCTATCCTTGAGCCCTGTTAAATCGCCGGCCGTATAAGCCTGGCTGACTAGGCGCCGAGTAGACACCAGTGTCTTGTGGGTCGTCTCGTTGTCGTGTATTCGTGTGGATCCCGCCTCGATGTGATTCACAAAAGTGCTTTGCTTCGGGATCTTCCGTGACTTTTGCCGGCCATATTCTAATCCTCCATCGTAATAGGTTGTTTATAGAGGATTTAACTTCACTGGGCAAGTAAGGGTTTTTAATCATATAGAAAGACGGTGACGGCACACGGCGCGGTGTACTTGACACAGAGTAACCAAGTCAAGGGACTCAACAAAAGGGACTACGCAGCCTTGCGTGAAATGTGCCGGTATTTTTGCGGAAGGTCGTTTTCTGCGTGACGAATCGAATTACCCAGCCGGGAAGGATAACGCAAACGATGCTGCACTTCAAGCAGGTGTAACCAGCAAATTCTTAAGGTCGTTGATCGATCTTTCCGCTCATTTTTTAACCTTCGCAAGAAAGCGAAGCCAGGCGAGTATCATCTCCATGATGTGCGGATTCCGCACTATCTGGAGAAGAATGCCTACGTTCCCCTCATCTTGTCGACCAAATGCCATCGTGATTAAGAACGGTTTAAAGTCCCCGTGTTCGGGCATTTCAACGGTTGCATCCCGACGGGGAAAGAATCCGCGTTCCGTTTCCTTCGCGGTTGGAGGGCCAGACGGTCAAAGAAATACGCAGCATTCCGATGGAGAAAACACAGTTCTTGCAGGTGCAATTCGTCTACGAAGCGTCAGACTAAGTGCACCCGACTCTGTCGCCAGATAAGGGACTTGCGATTGACCTGGAATTAGACAACCTGGCTCCGTGGGCCAATGGTACCGATGGGTCGTCGGTCATCGTCGACGGAAAGAAACTTAAATTCCTTCACCCTCAGTACCAGGTACGAATGGCAAAATTGCAATCGATCCTTGATCTCTAAAAGTTACCTCGGTCTGAGCAGATGGCAAGATTGACGGTGAATAGCACCCATCAAGTCCATGACGACATGATGAAATCAGCTCGGTATATCGTGAACTACTGCCTTAGTCACGAGATTGGGACTATCATAGTGGGCTACAATCCTGATGGGGAACGTGAGCTCAACATTGGCGCGCGGAACAATCAAAACTTCGTACAGATCCCACATGGGCCACTCCGCAACCAGTTACGGTTTGCAGTATATTCATCAGGAACGTACACATCGAAAGCGAGTTTTCTGGACGATGATGATATTCTTATCCGGAACGGCCCCCATCAAGAAGTTAACTTGAGTGGTAAACGTGGGCGATATCGCGCTGGCAAGGAGCAGAATGTTGAATGCTGACGTGAACGGAGCCGCAATCATTCTGCGCAAAAGTAACCATAGATTCTCCGATGGAGAACGAATGGCTAGGCGGCTTCTGGCAAACCCTTTGCGAGTAAAGCTGACTTATTAGATTAGTTCCTCGCGACACTCCCCTCCCTGGGGAGGGGAGTGTCAAATCTAGAGTTGACCCATCAAGATAACGCTTGAGAAGACATTCGACGTCGTTTTATTCGCAATAACAGGCGATAGGCCACGGATCCGACAAGAATACCGATATAATAGCCGGTATCACCATTATCCAGTATCTTTGCTACCGGACCCTCAAACCACGTAGTCGACATGAAAGGTATGACGGCCAGAACTCCGATGATAAAAGCCGATACCGCGGCCCAATTTACACCGGAGGCTCGAAGGGCTTGATCCTTGTTAATGATCCCGAAACCGTCTGCAACCAATACAATGCCTATCCACGGAGCCACCCAGTAACTCAAAAGCAACAGAAAATTCTCATAGTCAGCCAAAAAATGGGCATTTGCCACCCATGCTAATAACCAGCCCAGCATTCCGAGAACCACGGCGGCATAGGTTCGGTGAAGGGGAATGTCAAGGGTCAGAAACGACAATGTCGCGGTATAGCCGTTAACGGCATCGGCCGTGATGGTGCCGAAAACAATTGCGACCAAAGCAAAATCGGTTAAAGCTCCCATTAAATGTTGTACCATTCCGACAGGGCTTAAGTTTCCCCAACCTAATGCACCTACAACTCCCCCTACCAATTCCACCCATATGGTTCCCGTAAAAGTTCCCCAAAATGTCGACCAAAATACTTGGCGGGGACGCGTGTTTTCGGGGAGATAGCGGCCGTAATCCGAGGCATAAGGAGCCCAGCTAAAAGAATACGACACCACGGCAGCCAGTTCCAACAAAAACATTCCATAAGAACCGGCATGCGCATGGGGAAGATACGACAAATGGCTCACAGCCTCGTAACTCATTAGGACAAATAAGAGTCCTTGCACATATACCATGATGTGTTCAAAACGATGAATCACATCATAACCAAGATAACCTAAGACAATTTGACCAACGGCCACGATCAAGAGTCCCAAGCCTAAAGGCCAGTCGAAAAGATGCGCCAGTGCTTCCCCTCCGACGGCGGTGTTAACCGTATACCAACCGATGGCTGACAACGTGTTAAGAAACGCAGGCAAATAATTGCCTCGTCGGCCGAAAATACTGCGGCTTAGAGGCAATTGGGCCAACCCCTGTCCGCAGCCGGTTTTAGCGGTCAATCCGACCAGAAGAGACGCGATAATATTGCCAAGAACAATAGCTATGATCGTTTGGATTAAGTCCAACCCTAAGATTGGACCTAAGACACCTACCAACCAGGCCGGCATGCCTAAATTGGCTGAAAACCACAGGGAAAAGAGTTGGGAAGGGGTGCCGTGCCGCTTCCCGGGAGGTACCCATTCGATTCCCAAGGGCTCAATCAGTGCCTTTTGTGCCACAAGATCGCCTCCATTCGGTTTCTTATACCATCTGTCTTGACACATGTCAATTCGAACGGTTGCGCATATCCCGAGGCAACGGTACAAGTCGGTCATTTGCCCTCCACATTGGGCCCATTTGGCCCTAGATGTAATTATCATGAAATTATAAAAATAAAGACGCTAGGAAGGAGAGCGACTTTCTATGAAGGATTACCGCGATACATGGTTCTCGTTGTCTGCCCCTCTGATAGCTTCTCGCCACAGTGCGTCGTCTGCTTCCAATCCGCTATTCGAGGAGCTTCAGCCCGTACTGAGTCCTGATGCGGCCTACTCGGAGTCCTTGCGATGTCTTGAATGCGGAAGTTTAAACGCTCCGGCACCTTGTACTGTGGCATGTCCGGCAAACATCGACGTACCCGGATTTATCCAAGCCCTGGCCTTAAGGGACTCCCTAGGGGCGGGTGAAATCATTCTGAAGGAAAACCCCTTAGGCGGCAGCTGTGCCAGAGTGTGCCCCACTGAAGAGCTGTGCGAAGGGGCTTGTGTGCTTAAAGAAGCTGGGAGAAGGCCCGTGAGCATCGGTCGCCTTCAGCGTTACGCTACCGATAAAGTTCTGTTGGACAAGGAGCAAGGGAGAACTGTGTCTGTGCCGCAACCAAAATCCGAGCGTGTGGCTGTCATCGGGGCAGGGCCGGCAGGTATGACCTGTGCCGGTGTATTGGCCGAGCAAGGCTACCAGGTAACGGTTTATGAAGCCCGGGGTGAGCCCGGGGGCTTGGCTCGTTTTGCTATTGCTCCTTATCGTTTGATGAAAACCCCTTTAACCGAAGAAATGGCTCGCATTACCCGGTTGGGGGTAGCATTCCGATTCAATTCGCCGATTGCAAGCAAAGAAGATCTGATGGCCGTCGAAAAAAATGCCGATGCTGTTTTTTTGAGCATGGGATTGGGAGAGGACATTAACGCGGGATATCCTCAAGACCAGCTCCGCGGCGTGTGGCCGTCATTGCGGTTTATCGAACAAATCAAGAGTGCACACATTCCTCCCGTCGGAAACAGGGTGGCCGTTATTGGTGGTGGTAACACGGCCATTGATGTGGCTCGGGAATCTGTGAGGATGGGAGCCTCGGAAGTTACCATCATCTATCGCCGTACGGAAAAAGAGATGCCGGCTTACCGAGCCGAAGTCGAGGCCGCGAAGCGAGAAGGAATCCGGTTTCTGTGGCTGACGGTCCCGGTACGCTTCTTGGGCCGTGAATCCTTAACGTCCATTGAATGCCGTTATGCTCGTCTCGAGTCTCCAGACGAGAGTGGCCGCCTTTATCCGACGCCCATTGAAGGCAGTGAGTTCGAGATGGACGTCGATACTGCTGTGTTGGCCGCAGGACAACAACCGCGTCGGGAATGGCTCCAGTGGATTCCGGAGTTGACGATGTCCGGCAAACGCATTCAGGTTGATCCTCGAACCGGACAGACGGCTCACCCCAAGTTCTTTGCCGGTGGAGATGCAGTTAACGGAGGCACTACTGTCGTCCAAGCTGTACGGGAAGGAAAGATTGCCGCTGCCGGAATTCAACAGTTCTTGGAAAAAACGCTCGGGGAAGAACCCGACAACCAGACAATTCCTCGGTCGGTATCACCGCTCACGGTATATGCGGCACGCGATGATGCGACACTGAGTGTCAATCGCGGGTGGTGTAAAGGTTGCAATATTTGCGTCGACTACTGTCCGACATCAATTTTAGCCTTGGACGATAACCAATTGATTTATGTCAAGGATATCTCCGGATGCATCGCTTGCGGCCTGTGTGCCGTGTTTTGCCCCGACTTCGTCTTTTCGTTAAATATTCCGGAAATGCCACCGCCGACTGCCATTAAAGTCGGAGAAAGCGGGCAAAAGTCGGAGTCGATTCACTGACGCTAAAGAGAAGGAGGGGTGTGTTATGAAACTCGTGCAAGGGAACGAAGCGGTGGTTATGGGAGCTTTGGCTGGTGGTTTGGATTTTTATGCTGGGTATCCGATCACCCCGGCAACGGAAATTATGGAACAAATGGCGCGAATTCTCCCGTCGCGAGGTGGGGTCTTCATTCAAATGGAAGACGAGTTGGCCGCCTTAGGCGCTGTAATCGGTGCGGCATGGGGTGGCATGCGAGCTATGACGGCAACCTCAGGACCGGGGTTTTCTCTGATGCAAGAACACATCGGTTATGCCGCTATGACTCAAACTCCTTGTGTTGTGGTCGATTCGCAACGTGTGGGGCCCTCCACCGGACAGCCCACTATGCCTGCCCAGGGTGATGTGATGCAAGCGCGATGGGGTACTCATGGTGACAGAGCAAGCATTGTGCTGACTGCTTCTTCGGTTAAAGATGTGTTTGATGTCACCCGTTCGGCTTTCGTCTGGGCACAAGATTATCGGCTTCCCGTTATTGTTTTACTGGACGCTGTTTTGTCCCATATGCGGGAAAACGTCGAGTTGCCGGCTGTAGAAGGTCCTCTTATCAGACAGACCCAGACGGCTATAGACAACCAGCCTCCCTTCGGCTCCCATCCCTTTAGACCCTTTACGAACAATACCAGGACTATTGTCAGTGGGCTCTCCCACGATGAGTACGGGATGACCCGAGGTGCCGTCGGCCGTCAAGCCGAAGCGATTATTCGCGGTCAAATAGCGGAAGTCGAAAGGGATTATAAACGGATTGTACACTATCGCCGCTATCAGTTGGATGATGCTAAATGGGCCATTGTTGCCTATGGCATAACCGCGCGAGCGGCCCGTGCCGCAATCAATGTTCTCAGAGAATCAGGAATTCAAATCGGCCTTTTGGAACTCATTACCCTCTGGCCGTTTCCCGAACAGACCATCTATGAGCTTGCTCAGTCCGTTGAAGGAATTCTAATGCCAGAATTAAATCTGGGACAACTGGTTCTGCCCCTTAAAGCCGCTGTGGCCGGCCTGGCTCCGGTATTCTCTATGGGTCGGGCAGACGGCGAATTATTCCGGCCTGAAGAAATTGCCGAAACCGTCGGCCGTTTGGCTCATCAAAACGTTGCCATATCTCACGTCATGCGAGGAGGAAAACGTGATGCCTAGAATCGGACACGATCTGACGTCTTATCTGCGTGAGGGTATGATGCCCACTGTCTGGTGTCCCGGATGCGGACACGGAAATATTTTTCGGGCTATTACCGAATCGTTTAGGCAACTGCAGTTGGACCCTTCCGGTATTGCGGTTTTGGGAGGCATCGGCTGTTCAGGACGAACCCCATTTTATTTCAACACGAATGCGATGCATACGACTCATGGGCGGGTGTTGGCATTTGCTACGGGTCTAAAATTGGCCAATCCCCAGTTAACCATAGTTGTTACCATGGGTGACGGTGATGCTTTGGCTATCGGCGCCGGCCATTTCGTTCATGCTGCCCGTCGAAACATCGATTTGACGGCCATCTTATATAACAACAGTATCTACGGCATGACGGGTGGACAAGTGGCTCCCAGTACACCGTTGGCATTTTCATCTACAACCTCTCCCTTCGGCAATATTGAACCGGCGTTCGATCCTGTGGAATTGGCATTGGCTGCCGGGGCGACTTATGTGGCACGTACCACGACTTTTGATTTCGAGGACATGGCTCGTTATATCGGTGAGGCTATTGTCCATCCCGGTTTTTCGGTTGTCGAAATCCTCAGCCAATGTCCCACGTATTTCGGTCGTCTCAATCATTTAGGGGATGCGGTGGACTTATTAAAGTATGAGCGCACTCACACCGTTGCCACGGATGAGATTCCACTTCTCACCAAAGAAGACATGGTGGGGAACCTGCCGTTAGGTGTGTTCCGCAACGAAATTCGTCCCGAATATACCAAGGAATATGCAAAACTCTGCCAGGCCCAAGGAGGGACTTATCATGCATAATGAATTTTCTTCTCCTGATCCTCTCCGGATCCGTCTGTCGGGACGAGGGGGACAAGGTATAATTTTAGGGGGGGTTATTATTGCGCAAGCAGCAATGTATGATGGGCTTTTTGTGGTGCATACCCAAAGCTACGGTCCTGAGGCTCGCCTAGGTTCCTCAAAGTCGGAAGTCGTGGTATCCCACTTTGAGATTGCATTTCCGGAGGTGGTGGATGCGGATGTCTTCTTGTGTCTGTCCTTAGAAGCCTATCAGAAATACCATCACAGTGTGACATCATCTGCCGTGGCCGTCATCGATGATTTAATTCCGGTCGAAGAAAGACTGCCGGGCGAAGTCTTTTTACCGCTTCGGCGCACGGGAAGAAGTTTGAATAATGAAATGACTGCGAATATCGTGGGCATCGGCGCATTGACGGCATTGGCCCACATTGCGCAACCCGACAGCGTCGCCGTCGCAATTCGGGAATGGGTCAAGCCGGAATTTCGGGATATTAATTTAAGAGCCTTGGAAGTCGGCTTGAATCTGATACACCATAGTGCAGTGAGAGGATAGCACAAGGCATTGCAAGAGGCGTAAATGGCGAGTGCCCCTACAGGAGCCGTTTTCAAGAAGATGTCTTGTCCTCTCGGGGAGAGGACTGTTGCGAATTTCAAAAAGACCGAAGTTATAGAAAATGGGCAAGACATGTCGGATCGGGACACACTGGAAGGGGTGGTTATTACGAAACTGGGATTACTCAAAGCCTCCTCACCCGTCAGGAGGTTCGGTATTATCGGCCTTATCACCTTTGTTGGGATCATGGCCGTTAATGCTATGGGATTCATAGATCATGATACCGGCTCGGGGTTGGGATGCGGAGCCAATTGGCCCTTGTGTCAAGGTTCACTCATTCCGTCATTCACCAACGAAGCGGTGATCATTGAATATGTTCACCGTGTACTCACGTTGGCCTTTGCTGTCCTTTTAGCCATGTTTCTCTTCACCGCGTATAAAAGACGCCATCAATCCTCCCTCTTTCGTCGCCTGACATTGCTTCTTTTTAGTTTGCTCCTCATTGAAACCGTCATCTGTACGGCCGGGGTTTTGGTGAATGTGCCTGATGCCATTATGGCTTGTCTGGCTCCTGTCGGTCTTGTTGCCCAGGGCACTCTTTTGATGGTGATTAGAATTTTCGGTAAGGATTCGCGGGTGACTACTGAGATCGACCGAGGGATATTTGCCCGATTGTTATTTTTCATGGGATTTTTAACTCTGGTGTATCTTTATGTAGGAGCCTGGTTATCATATTCACCACGGCAGGACCCGGTCCTGACGACGATTTATCTCTCTTCCGGTGTCTTGCTGGCCTTGGTCGCCGTTTTTTGGATTGGATATCATGCTCGTATCGGCAAGGACCGGGGATATGGATTGTGGCCTCTGGTACTTGCGCCCTTTGTCAACGGCTTTGAATCTCGGACTGTGGCCGGAGATCTAGCAATTTATCTTTGGTTGTCATGGTGCACAACCTGGATGATCTATTATCTCCTAGGGCGGTGGGAACGATTTGATGAGGGCGTGGGGATCGTGGGAAGTTGGCAGCGCGCCCCAATCTTGTCAGAACCTCCTCAATAAGGAACTTTAAGCCGGAAATGCGTTGGTGCGTTCGCCATGCTTTCTAACAGAATTCTTTTTCAACGAATTGTGACACCAAGAGATTTCTGTTGCTTATGATATTCCCTTATCCGGTCCGGTCTGAAAGTGCACTGCCTAAGAATGCCTGAATCTTGATAGGTATCCATCATCGTCCAACCTCCACATATGTCGTGCCGTTAAGGTCGGGAGAGACGTCCCTTTTCTGGGGCTGAGTGCTCCTGGGCCCCGGAGGGGGGTTAAAACAATTTCTTAAAATATTGTCTAATCTTATTTGATAATATAAAATTTGGATATGGAACGAAAATTGGTGAGTATTCACGAAGCTGCACAATTTTTGGGGGTCACTCCCACGACCTTGCGTCGATGGGAGCGAGAAGGACGGCTCTTACCGGATGCACGAACTCGCGGCGGGGATCGGCGCTATGATCTGAATCGTTTGGGGTCCGAGCCTCAAGGCTCGGACCATCCGTGCGACCGGCAGGTCGCAGTTCTTGTTAGTGAAAGTCTAACCCGTGCCAGTTTCCTCGTTCAAGTGCGGTAGGCAATAATGGCAGGGTGTCCCGAGTAATCGGGAATCTGATGGGCCTGAGCC
>JAKACM010000049.1 GCA_021821465.1 Bacillota bacterium | reverse complement strand
CCCAAAAAGGACAGCAGCGTTCTCGTCTCTTCAATTGGGAAGAGACAGCCGCCTTGACAGACGAGGGGTACCGGCAGGTATTGCATTCACTGGAAAAGCGGGGCCACTGACAATGAATATTTTGCTGGCGAGCCGGGAGTTGCCGGGTGTCAACGAGGGGGGCGGCATTGGCGTTTATACATTAAGTTGGGCCCATGCCTTGCAAAAGGCGGGTCATTATGTCCACATTGTCACCTTGGATGCCAAAGGCTCCGCCCCCAGGCCAAATTACCCGTTTCCGGTGGATTTGATTGAGGCAGACACAAGATTAACCCCGTTTGCCGCGGGATATTCCTATGCGTTGTATCAACATCTTTTGCGCCTTAGCCGTGACCGGGAGTGGGATCTCATCGAGTTTCCGGACTATTTGGGTGAAGGATATTTTACGATTAAGGGGAAAAGACTCCGCGGCGACTTTGCCCACACTGTTCTGAGGGTGCACGCTCACATGTCTTTAGAGCTGTGCGATCGGCTCAATCGGGAAATTCCCCAAAAGGAGCGCCAGGATATCTACCGGATGGAACAATATGCGTTGCGTTTCTGTGATGTTCTAAGCGCACCTTCCAAGGATTTGCAAACTTGTTATCATCATCTAGCCGACCGCGAAATTGTTCTTGCGCGCCATCCTTTGCCCCTGATGGCCGATCTTTCTCAAGCACTTCAAGAGTCCGCCGATATAACCGCTCCGAACGAGCCTATGGTTCTTTATGTCGGGCGGCTGGAATACCGCAAGGGCCCCGATTTATTGCTCAAAGCGGCCATCGCCTTATGGGAGCAAGGACGGGTTTTCGGACTCTGGCTTGTCGGTCAAGATACGGTGTATCAAGGAAGGTCCTTTCAAGAACAACTCAAAGCTTTGATCCCGGAACCTTATTACCTTTACGTTCATTTCATGGGAGCTTTAAACCGTGATCAGTTGTTGTGGTATTATGCCAAAGCGGCCGTTGTGGTTTTTCCCAGTCGTTTTGAAAACTGGCCGAACGTCTGTCTTGAGGCGATGGCTCAAGGATGTGCCATCATCGCCTCCCAATCGGGGGGCATGCGGGAAATGTTGTCAGGTGGAGCGGGTATTCTGATTGACCCGGTAGACATCCCGGGTTTCGTGACGGTCTTGCAGAAAGTATTGGACGATTCTTCTTGGACATCTCCGCTGAAAGAAAAGAGTTCGAACGCTCTTAGGAACCTTGATGCCCATCCGCCGGAGATTTTAGAGGCGGTCATGGCCTCTTTTCAAAGGAGTGCGAAGAATCCCAAGAGGATCGACTCGACAAACCGACCGAAAATTTCGGTCGTGATCACAGAAGGTATGGGGTGGGAGCAAACAGTCGAGAGTATCAAAGAAAGCCATTACCCGACTTATGAAATCATAAGGGCCTATCCCCAAGATTTTGCCCGATTGGATGAATGGTGGCCTATCAACCAAATTCAGGGAGAGTTGGTGTTGTTGCTCAGGGCGGGAGAACGAATCAGCAAAACCTTTCTCTTTGAGGCATTGACAGCGCTTACTCTCCATCCGGCCATTGAGGCGGTTTACCCTATGGTTCAAGAAGAGGCTGACCTGGAGACTTGGCGAATTCCGGGGGATGCGACCAAGACCCGGATTTTGTTGCCGGATGAGATCCTGATACGGCCATTAGTTCGTTATCATGCGTTGTTGCGATTTTTTCCCCGAGGCGCAACAATTGCTCCGGGTGATGACACTCTGCCCTGGCGTCTTGTGATTCAGATGGTTCAAGGGGGTGTCTATCCCGAACTTTTGCCCGTATTTGGGGTGAGTGGAATAAAAAGATCCGCAAATGCGTGGATCAAGAGAGTGTGGCAGGACACAAATTATGAAATTGTGAATGAAGGCGGGAAACAATTGGCTCTGTGGTCTGCCGATTTCTATGAAGAGGAATCGCAAGATTCCCTTTCGGAAGAAGCCCGTCAAATTCTCGACAAGATGCGTCAGATCTCCCGTCATCTGCCCATAGGGGTTGTGAAGGCTATGAAACGAGCGTGGAAGAAGTTTTTTAGCACGTCTTATCAGGATAAGGGAAAGAGCAGGCTCTCATAGGAAATCTCTCCCCGATATCAGACAGAATGCAGGAAGGATGAGAGAATGTCATGACCACTGTGGCCATGGATGTGCGGGTACTGATGCAGCAAAGCAAGCCGACAGGCATCGCTCAATACATCGCATGCATTCTGGCAGAATATCTCAAAGACAAAGGTGAGATTGAATTGTCGGGCCTATCGCACATAAATTCCCTCACAAGTTCTTTTAAGGTTCCTTTGACCGTGATTCCACCTAAGAAAGGACTTCCCTGGCAAAGTTTCGTATTGCCGTGGTATTTAAGGGCTCATCACTATGATGTGTTTCATGGCCCCGCCTTCAGTCTTCCGCCTTGGGGGTTCACTCCCAAGATTGTTACGATTCATGATACGGTATTTTACCGGATGCCGGAGTTTGTGCGTGCCGATACCCTAGTCTATTTGAGACGCATGCTGCCGCGTTCATTGCGCGAGGCAAAAAGGATTATTGTGCCTTCCAAGCAAGTTCAAGATGATGTGTTGAAGCTGGCTCCATGGCTCTCTGTGGCGCATATTGCCGTGATTAGTCTGGGAGCCGATCGGTTGAAAGACAGGGTTTTTGACCCTCATTCCCCAAAAATGTGGGATGTCCCCTATCTTTTGCATGTCGGCACCATTGAACCCAGGAAGAATCTGGAATTTTTGCTTCAGGTATTTGCTCGCTTGCTAGAGATGACAAAAGGACCGTATCATTTGGTTTTGGCCGGGGCCAATGGCTGGAATAACGAGAGCTTTTGGAGAAGCTACGAGCAATTTGCTCTCAAAGATCGTGTGCATATTCTCGGCTATGTATCGGACGAGGACACGGTAAAGTTGTATCAAGGGGCATCGGTATATCTTTCTCCCTCCCATTATGAGGGGTTCGGATTGGGAAGTTTTGAGGCTTTATGGCAAGGGTGTCCGGTTATTTCGTCTCCCACCGGAGGAGTAAATGACTACCGGATTGGGGGGCTCAATGTGCTTCCCACTCAGGAAAAAGACAGCGCCGAAAGGTGGGCCGCTAAAATTCTGGAAATAATAACCCATCCTGATCCCATTGAGCGCACTCTGCTTCCCACGTGGGCAAATACCTACCGCCAACATGCTTCTCTATATCATGAGGTGGCCCATGGGGGTAGGTGAGGTGTTAAAGGTCCGCGACGTGTCGGTGATTATTGTGAATTACAACGGGGAAAGTGTACTCGCTCAAGCCTTAGAGTCGGTGCTATTGCTGGAAGAGAAACCATTGGAATGTATTGTGGTGGACAACGGCTCAAGGGATAACAGTCTTGGGGTGGCCCAAACATTTCATGATCCTATCTTGCGTATATTAAGCCTTTCGCAAAACCACGGGGTGGCGGGAGGACGAAACCGGGGGGTGGCTGTGGCCAAGGGGAAAGTTTTTGCGTTCTTGGATAGTGATGGGCAAGCCACGGCAAACTGGCTGCCGGCGGCCGTGCACCAACTTGCCCAAAACCCCGGGGCCGGGGCGGTGGCCCCCTTGGTGTTAATGGCTTCGGGGGATGTTATTAACGGTGCCGGGTCGTCTTTGGATCATTGGGGGCACGGCCGCGATCGGCTCTGGGGGGAGAAGCTGAATTTGCACCAAGAAGAACTGACCCTTTGGGGCGGGCAACCGGTCGATTATCCTATGGGGTGCGGAATGGTGATCCGGCGCTCGGGGTTGGAAAATCTTTGGCCTCTTGATGAGACATTGCCTAAGTGGCACGATGACACCGAAATTGGAATCCGCATCCGCCGTTTGGGATATCAGGTAATATTTGAGCCGGCATCTTTGGTTTTGCACTATCTTGGACATTCCGATCCCCATGACAGGACCAGGCGTCATCAATTGGCGGAAAGGGCACGGCTTCTTTTATTGTGGAAGTATTATCCTTTGTTGAGCGCACTTAGTTCTACCATGCATTACAGTGTCTTTGCCCTTAAAGGATCTTGGCATAACCCTCGGGAGCGTCGGGATTTGTGGAACACGTGGAGATTTTTGTTGAGTGAGTCCCGAAAGATCCGAATGATTCGCCATAAATGGCGAAAAAATCCCCGATATCCTGAATCTTTCCACACAGAGTGAAGTTTGTTATGATGGCAGAAGATTTGTTGGGTAAAGGTGGCACACATGGAAAAATCAGCACTCAAACAAGGACAGACTTTGGGCGAGCGCATAAGAATCCTTAGGATCGGTCTGGGGCTCAATCAACAGGATTTGACCAAACCGGGATTACCGGTTCAGGTTATTGAGTTGATTGAAACGGATCAATGTGAGCCGCCCGGGGAATGGCTGGGACATTTGGCTCAGGTTCTTGGAGTGAATGCAGGATGGTTAACCGGCACCGATGAGACACGCTTACGGAACGTTGCCGAGGGATTGGCTGCTTCCGGAGTTGAGATGTTGGACGCGGGAAACATTAAAGACGCGGCGGAGATTTTGCAACAAACCAGTGATTTTGCCCGTAATTACGGTTGGCGAGACTTAGAGGCTCAAATAGCTGTGGATTTGTCGCGGGCTTTGCAGATGAATGGGCAGGTCCACTCGGCGGTCGATTACAGTCTTCGCTCGTTGTTGTCCTTGCCCTCCCGAACGGACGTAAAGAGTCGTCTCAAAATGCTCATATTGACCGGAAATGCGCTTTACACCGCGAGTAATTTTGCCCAAGCCTCTTTGTTATACGATGCAGTGATGCAAGAGGCTCCAGACGATTCGGTGACAAGGGTTAAGATGCTCTTGAACAAGGCTCTGTGTCAATTGAATATGGGGAATTTTGACAAAGCGCGCCAAACTTTGAGCGAGGCCGAGGAAATTGCGCAATCCCTTCAAGATCCCCGCTGGTTGGCTTGGGCATTCATCGACCTGGCGGTGTGCGATTTGGGGCAGCGTCAGGCCTTGCCGCGGGTTCGAGGCTACCTTGACAAGGCTCAACAATTTGCCTTGGAAGCTCAAGATCCTGCTGCCTATGCCTCCGCCATACATGATCAGGGCGAGTATTGTTTATATCAAAAACAGTGGGCCGAAGCGGAAAAATACTTCTCCGAAGCCTTGAGTTATCTCCAGGATGACAATGCCGCCTACGTCTTTATCCTCGATGACTTGGCCGAACTTTATATTCACCGGCGGTATTGGCGTAAGGCCGCCAGGGTCATTCAGCAAATGTTTCGGGTGGCTATTAAGGTGGACAGCCCCCGGATTGACGGGTTAGCTTTTAGACGAAGGATGCAGTGGCATCTGGGAAGAGAAGAAAGAGATAAGGCTCACGATAATTTCGTTTTTGCGCTAAATGCCTTTAATGAGGCCGAACACAGCTTTGAAATTCGCCAAACTCTAAAGATGTGGGAATCTCATCCCTCGTGGCCCAGAGACGGAAATCCCAATTAGGACGGCGATGCCGTCCTTTTTTGTTTGGGGCTGTAATCGCCAACTGAATCGGAAAGGGAGCTATGGAAAATGAGGAGGGAAAACAACCATGCCCATTGTGGATTACGGATCGGACATTTACGGAATTGATTTGTTTGAGGAAGGAAGGCCCTTTCGCTCTAACGCTTACGTCATCAAAGACCGCCAAATTGCCGTAATTGACACCGGGTCCTCTAACAGTCATGAAGTGTTGGTTGAGGGATTAGCCCAATTGGGACTCGGAGCTTCGGATATCGATCATCTTATCATTACTCATGTCCATCTTGACCATGCCGGGGGTGCCGGACAGATGATGCAAAAAAGCGTTAAAGCTCTCTTGCATGCGCATCCGACAGGAGCCAGGCACCTCATTGATCCTTCAAGGCTCGTGAAAGGGGCGCGCCAAGTCTATGGGGAAGAGATGAACACATTATTTGGCCCGTTAATTCCCGTGAACGAAAATCGGGTGATCGCCCAGCAAGACGGCGGCAGGTTGCGCTTAGGGCGGCACACTCTCACTTTTTATCACACACCCGGTCATGCCAAACATCACATGTGCATCGCCGATGATATAAGTCAAGGGATCTTTAGCGGCGATATGGTGGGGATCAGATATCAGCCAGGGTATACCGGGTGGGATTTCCCTTACGGCTTTCCCACCACATCACCCGGTGATTTTGATCCGGATGTCATGGTGGCGTCCTTGAACCGGCTGCAGATGACCCTTCATCCCCAGCGGATTTTCCATACCCATTTTGGCATGAGTGAACCCGCGGACGAAGCTTTTGACTTTTCCCGCAGAGGGGTGCACTATATCAACGAGTTGATTAAAGAGTTGCCGGAGCCAGTGACATATCAGTTGATCTATCAGGCCTTATCCCAGATTATTGGCCAAGATTTGCGACGGTTGGGTCACAAAGTGGACACTACAGATCCTCTGGGGGTGGATCTGATGTTAAACAGTCAGGGCATTTTAGTTTACATACAAAAGAAGGCGGCCGGAAAACTTTAGAACGAGGTGAATGCGATGTCGCGTGTTATGTGTATACCTGTCGATGCACAGGGACAAGTCGATCCCAGATGGGGTTGGGCCTTACGGGTCGCTTTGGTTACGGTCGAGGATCAGAAAATTGCCGGTTGGAATGAAGTGGATGTCCATTGGGACGCTTTGCATGATCAGTCCGGAGAAGGACAACATCATGCTCGGGTGGCGAAATTTCTCATGGATAACGGGGTAACGGATGTGGTTGCCAGCCACATGGGTCAGGGTATGGCCAGAATGTTGGCATCCATGCGGCTTGAGATTCACTTAGACGCATCCGGAGATGCCCGAGAAGTCATCGAACGTCTCATTCGGGAATAACCACAAAAAGAGCCCGGAACCTCCTTTGTTTTTCTGAGGTTCCTTAAGGGGATGATAAGAGTGCAACACGTGATAATCGGAGCTTCCGGTCAGGTCGGGGGTTATTTGCAAAGAACATTAGCGCGTTTGGGAGAAGATGTCAGGGGAACTTACTACCGCCATCCCGAGCCCTCTTTGACCCAACTGGATATTACCGAGCCCAAGGAGGTTCAAGACTTCTTTAATGCGTTAAAAAGGGTGGACGTTGTGTGGATTCCCGCCGCTATGGCCAACGTCGACCAATGTCAGCAAGATGTGGATGCGAGTCACCTGCATAATGTTGAGGCACCGGGTTATGTCGCTCAAACGGCCATGAAAAGGGGTGGGCGTGTGGTCTTTTTTTCCACGGATTATGTTTTTGACGGCCATAACGGACCCTATGGCGAAGAGGATCCCACCCATCCTATTCAGGTCTATGGGCAACACAAAGAGGAAATCGAACAATATCTAAGGAAGGAGATTCCTCATGCTCTTATTATTCGTCCCGCTTGGATTTACAGCCGGGACGAGAATCCCCGGAACTTTGTCTACCGTGTGCTGGAACAACTGAAGGAAAACAAGCCCGTAAAGGCGGTGATTGACCAATGGAATACACCGACTCCTTCGGAAGGTCTGGTGAAAATGGCTTGGCAGGCTGTTCAAGACGGATTCGAAGGGATTTTGCATATCGCAGGGCCCGAAAGGCTCACGCGTTATGACCTGACTTGCCGGATTGCCAAGGCTTTTGGCTATGATGTGAGTTTGATAGAACCCGTCAACACCGCTTCTTTTCATTTGCCGGCGTCACGGCCTTTGAATGGAGGATTAATTACACAATATGCACCCTACAAGATGGAATCGGGGCGAGACTTCACACCCGTCTTTTAAAGGTCGTTTAACGCAAGAAGCCCGCCAAGACCAAGATCTCGGCGGGCAGATTCTTAGGACTTAACCGAGTAACTTCAATACTAAACCGGGAAGTGAATTTGCCGATGACAAGGCTTGTAATCCTGTTTGTTGAAGAATCTGTTCTCTGGAGAAGTTACTCATAACTTGCGACATGTTCGCGTCCATAATCGTGGATTTGGCTGCTTGCAAGTTAGTATTTTCTGTGTTGAGGTTTTGAATCGTGTAGTTCAGTTGATCTTGTTGTGACCCGATTTGACCTTGTGCATTTGTTAGCATGGACAAGGCGTTGTTAGCTTGGGTAATGGCATTTTGGGCATTGTTGGTACCGACAACGTTAATGGCGGATAATCCGAGACTTAAGCTGGTGAAACTTCCTAGCTGAGTCTGAACCTGGTTAGCTGCATCGTTAGTCGGACCCACTTGGAAAGTCAAAGCATTAGTGGCCGCCGCTACAGAAAATTGCAAGGCAATACTGGTAACGGTTGAACTGAGGTTGGCTGTTACGGTGCTTGGATTGAAATTGACGACAAAGGATGCTGATCCTGAGTCATTGCTCGTTCCCGCGACAAATTGTGCGGTGGCTGTGGTCGCTGTTGAGGCGATGTTATTTAAGGAAATGGTTCCAAGAGTGCCACTCCCGTTAGTTAGACTAATGGTAGCTAAGTCTGTAGTGGAATTATATTGAATGGTCACACTATAGGGTGCGCTAGCTGCATTACCGCTATCGGCTCCGAGCGCCACGGTTCCTCCCGGAGCATTGCTGGTGAAGGATGCAGATGAAATTGTCGCTCCGTAAGAACCTTTTAACAAAATTTTGTTGTTGTAGTTGACAGACTTGGCATTGCTGTCCAACTGAGACAATAAACTGTTGATCTGTGATTGCAAGTCTTTTTGATCCTGGGTTGTTTCTGTGCTATTGGACGCTTGCGTCGCCAACTGTTGGATTTGGGTAACAATCTGGACATCATTCTGGATTCCGCCATTGGCCGTGTCCAATAAGTTCAAAGCCTGATTGGCATTACTGACCGCAGCGTTAATCCCGCCCAATTCTCCGCTCATGAGCGTGGAAATGGCAAGACCTGCCGGGTTGTTTCCCGGTGAGTTAATTTGATATCCGGTAGACATTTGTTGCTCAAGATTGGTTAATGAATTGGTTGTGTTATTGAGGGCATTTTCAGCAAACAAAGCAGATACGTTGGTATTGATAATCATCGCAATTTCCTCCTTGATTTTAGAGGGTTTCGCTCCGTCGAAACCCAGTGAATATACAATAATGAAATCCTAAGATTTCATTACCCAGTGTATGGGTCATCGCTACAAAGAGCAAATTTTTATTCGCAATTAATGACCTAAAATTTTGCGAAGCTGTTGGTGCGTAGGTAGAATGAGCGTAGTTACCACTTTGATATCTTCCGAAGGATCGGGAGATCGTCATTCAAGGAGGAATAAATTCATGATAGTAAAGGGTGAAATGTCGCAGCTTCTTGGACAGTGGGGTGACGTTCCATGTCTGGAGTAGCTGTGAATTGGGCTGGCGTATACGGTAATAATAACGTGGCCGCGCAGATGTTGTCAGATCTTTCACTTTCCAATATGGAAAGCTTGGCGATTGAGCCTTTAACCCAGCAACTCAATACACTTCAACAACAGCTCTCAACATTACAGAGTGGCAGTTCGGCCTGGACCACCTTGCAGGGGGACGCCGGGTCCTTTTTGACCGGTCTTAATAATCTTGCTTCCACGACCTTGCAAGCGATGCAAGCAAGTACATCAGATCCGAATGTGGCTACGGCCGCGGCGGACGGCAATGCCCCTACCGGAACGTATGCGCTAACAGTCGATCAGTTGGCTGAGCCCGAGATTGACGGAACGGCATCGACGGCGATAGCTATTACGAATCCTAATGCGGCCCTGAACTTATCCACTGCCACCGTGGCGTTTGTGGTGGGAGGAACCACGGTGTCTATTGCCGTTAATTCTACAACGACCCTTAATCAATTGGTTAGTGCGGTCGATCAAAGCGGTGCACCGGTCGATGCTCAAGCCGCGCAATCAGGGAGCAATTATTACCTGAAGCTGTATGGCACCCAAACGGACCAAACGATTAATTACATCAACGGAACCGTGGCCTTGTCCGATGTGGGCATCTTTTCGAGTACTGCTAGCGGATATCAGTTGAATCAGGTGCAGCAGGCAACAGTGGCTTTGGTATCTTATCAAGGTGCCACCGTGTCTAATTCTAGCAACCTTTATACAAACCTTATTCCGAACGTGACGTTGTCGTTGGCATCGACAGGGAGTACCGATGTGACCATTTCGCCCAACTATTCCCAGGATACCCAGAGCATTTCCTCGGTCTTTCAGAATTTCAATACATGGGTGAAGGATACGGAGAATTTAGCGTATGCGGTGAACCCAGGTTCCACAGCTACCTCCAGTACTTCCGGATCATATCAATTCAATAACAATCAAGTGATTCACTCGCCCGTTCCTATGATGGATCTAAACCAGGTGGCTTCGCAGTTGGTGGGGTACCGCAATGCCCAGGGACTGTCCTTAGGAACCTTGGGGATTACCTATAACTTTAAGACATCAACTTTTTCGGTAAATTCCAGCACATTGACATCGGCATTGGAATCCAACCTATCCGGCGTACAACAATTTTTTCAGCAATTGTCAAACACTGTATCTCCAATGACTCAGAATTTTAGCCAGGCCAGTACACCTGGTGTAGCAGCTGACGCCATTACCAGTGATTCAACTCAGGAAAATCAAGTCAATCAACAAATTTCAAATGTGAAGGAAGAAATTAAGCAAGCCATTGCCAATGCCCAATCCCAATATAGTGCATTTGTTAAGACGATGACGACACTGGCAGAATCGCAAAATGCGTTTAATTCCTTTACACAAACACAACAGGGAAACAATCAGCAAGGCGGATAAGATGGAGGAACACGTGAATGGATATGGATGCTTCCTTGAATGCCTATCAGCAGAGTCAGGTTCTCTCAGATAATCCTGACTATCTGGGGCGTGAACTTTACCGAGCAGTTTACCGGGATCTATTGGGGATGAAACGTGCGCTGGAACAAAAGAAATGGGATCAGTTAGTCAATCAAGGGACTCACGCGCAATGGATCATTACCGCTTTGCATGATGTGGCTGATACCAGTACCGAGTCCGGACAGAAGTTTAAAGCATTGCACAAGGGATTATGGGAATACCTCAACGAAGTCGTTAGACGTCATGATGCCAATACACTGGACGAAACTATTAAGATCGTGACAGACCTCATCCGGCAACTGGATCAACGGCTTCAGGCATCCAATAATCGTGAAGTCGTGGGATTAGGGTGGTCGGGATGAGCGAAATTTCAGTTGCTCTTATCGTTCGCAATGAGGAACGCTTTATTACTCAATGCCTGCAATCCGTGCGTGACATCACGGATGATATGGTGGTGGTTGACACGGGCAGTGAGGATGCAACGATTCAGTTAGCTCAAAGAGCAGGGGCTCGGGTTATTTGCCGCCCTTGGCCCAGAGACTTTGCCCGGGCTAGAAATTGGGCCCTGGAAGAGGCCAAAAATCCTTGGATTCTAATGATTGATGCCGATGAAGTGTTGCTGGCCGACGACAAGGACAAACTGATAAAGGCGGTCAAAGAGCCGACGGCCGATGCCTATAATTTGAGAATTGTATCTCTAACGGATCGTGCCGAAGATCTGGGAGAGGCCCGCGTGACACGACTATTTCGCAACAGTCCTTTGGTGCGCTGGGAAGGAAGGGTTCACGAGCAGATTATCCCTTCAATAAGCCGTGCCGGCATGATTTTGGAACCGTTGGATGTACGATTAATGCACTACGGATATCTTAACGCAGTCATGGTTGACAGAAAGAAACTGGAGAGGAATTTGGATCTCTTGGATCAAAGTTTGACCGAAGGTGGCCAAGCGGATTGGAAGGCGTATTTGTATTGGCAGCGAGCGCAAACTCTGATTCCTTTGGAACGTCACGACGAAGCCATTAAGGACGTACAAAAAGCCATGGATTTGATTCACCCCATGGCACCTCTCCAACCTCTATTTTGGATGACATTGGTTAAGATTTACATGGCCAAAAGAGATTTACGGAAAGTCCACCAAACAGTAAGGGCGGCCTTGATCCTCTTCCCAGATTACACGGACCTTGTCTATTGGGAAGGATTAGTGTTTGTCGACGAAGGATTATCGGATAAGGCCGAAGAATGTTTCAAGAAGTCGATAGCATTAGGGACCCCGAAAGGGTATTTACAGTCGGAGTTGGGAGTAGGGACGTTCAAAGCGTTATGGCAACTAGCTCGTGTCAGCCGTTTACAGGAAAAGATGACTTTGGCAGAAGCCTACTATCTCAAGACCATTCAATTGAAGCCCGCTTTTTACCCGGCATGGGAAGAATACTTTGATTTTGTGTTCCATACCGAACCGTCCATCGTCTATCAACGACTGACTATGGTTCTCTCGCCCCAGACGATATTTGAGACTCTGTCAACGTTTCCTGGTAATAATCCGCTAGGCGATAGCGTTCGCCGCTTGTGCGAAAAGTCACTTAACGCGTTATTGTATCCTCTTAATGTAAGGAGCTAGCGTCGTGATTTCCGTGTTTATGATCGCCTATAATTCTTTAAGCAACACCATGCGATCCGTGGAATCGTTGATGACGCGAACTCATGAGCCAGTTAAGTTTCATTTGCTGGATAATGGTTTGCACGACGGCACATGGGACTGGATGAATGCTCTATAAAGAGAGATTTCCCGAGTCGCAAGTTTCGATGGGCCCATATAAGAAAGGAATTTATTCTACACCGTAGTCGTTCTTTATTATACGAATATCATTTTAGTCCATGTACATAGTTGTGACTTATGTTTGCGGGCGGATGCGAGAGAAATTGTGGCTCCGGGGTATTGGCATAAGGATATTCCTGACTGACAAGACCATTTAAAGACACTTTTATGGTTCGAAGGACACGTATGCTAAGGATTAGAGCAGGGTTTCATGCATTGCGTGATTCAGAATTGGTTCGATTCGTTGTAGTGCGAAACTGTCAAACTGGCCGTGGCTGAGATTCTCCAGATCGCTCTCGCGCAAGAGCTCTAAACATCGGTCGACCAACATGTCATAGGGAGACCAGTAGGCTAATTCTTCCCAAGCTGACGCCACATAAGTATCTGCATTTCGTTCCGATAACACAGGGACATGATTGGCGACAAGATAGCTAGCGCGCACAATTTCGAATATATTGGGAACGTAAAAATGAATGTTCAAGGCAAGTTTACTGCGCGCTATCACGTTATCCCGGGCAGTGCCGTATACCCCAGTTAAGGAGGCCACTGTCAGGTTATGTTGCTTCAAAGCCTCAAGAACCAAAGTTCTACGTTTGTTGATTGAACCGTAAAAGACGACATCAATGTCTTTATAAATATTGCGATTTATCCGACTCAGAGGAGGCGCATACCCTATCGGAACATAGTGCGCCGGTAGTTCCTGACGGTTCCAGTACTTGATGTTTTGAAGGCTGTAATCCCAAAGAATTTTACCCTTTACCGTGGAGACCCACGCTGGGGTAATCCATGGGGAATTCCCGTTAACTTGTTCCAGATTGTAAATTATGGTATGGGCGGGTAGTTGACTAAGGGTATCGGGGGACAACAAGTTAGCTCCTAAAACAACCGTAGGAATATCCATGGACACGTGATTTCTTGTTAAGTAAATATGATACCCCAATGCTTGAAATCCATAGGCCAGAGATTCCATAACTTCGGCGAATGTCAAGGAATAAATATAATTTTCAGGTTGAACAATTGTTATCTCAATATTTGTCAATTTGATGTCTCCTAGTTGTTGACCATATCTTGATTGTTTTTATTTTACTAAAGCGAAGTCTGCATTGAGAAATAATAGACATCATATTGAGCTATGGCTTGCTATGGCGGCAAAAGCATCACGCGTTGGGTGGAAGGGTGTTTCATCTGATAAAACTTCACGCGATAAACTCTTTGGATAGCCTCGGACGTCAAAACCTCTTCACTTGGTCCAATCATCATCATCTGTCCCTCATTCATTAGCCAAATTTCATCCGCAAATAGTCCCACCGTAGCCAAGTCATGGTAAGCGATTACCACAATCTTTCGGTCGACCCGGGCCAATTCCTCAAGATAGGCAATCAGGTGGTGGGCATGGCCCGGGTCGAGATGGGCTGTGGGCTCATCCAATAAAAGAATTGGAGTATCCTGGACGAGGGCCATGCCTAGCAAAGCTCGTTGGGCTTCCCCTCCGGACAACTGACTATAGGGTTTGTTTACCAGATCTTCCAGCTTTAAGCGACTAATCACGGAATCCAGCTCGTTCAAAGCGATCGGATGGAAAATCCTCTTCGTCCAGGAACGGTGAACATATGTGCCTAAGGTCAATAGATCGTGGACAGTTAGATCAAATCCTAAGGGCAGGATCTGGGGAACAAGGGTTAATATCCGTCCTCTGGATAATGAAGACATATGAATGAGGTTTTGATCGCCATAGTGAATCGTTCCCGACAAAGGTTTTAAGAACGCGGCCACGAGCCTCAGCAATGTGGATTTTCCGGCGCCGTTGGGACCAATTAGAGCGGTGATACGGCCCGGAGACAACATTCCGGATATGGGACCGAGCAGGGCTTGCGAGTTCTTCCATCGAAAGCTCAGATTATCAATTGTAAGCGATGTTGTCATGAGCTGATCACCTTCGTCTTGATGAGCAGATACACGAAATAGGGCCCGCCGATAACGGCACTGACAAGTCCCAACGGCACCATTCCGATGCCGGGAACACGCTCGGCGATAATATCCACCAAAACGAGAAAAACAGCCCCAGTCAAAAATACCAAGGGCAAAATGACGGTATGATCCGACCCATAAAGGCGCCTGACAATGTGTGGGATCACAAGACCCACAAACCCAATTAATCCTGCCAGATAGACGGCCATGGCGGTAAGCAGGCTGGCTAATGTGAGAAGAACCGTTTGAGTGAGTATGACATTGACACCCAGGTAATGAGCTTGTTCTTCCCCCAGATAATAGGCGTTAAGTTCTGGTGCCGCGAAGAGAACCAAAAAGCCGGTACCCAGCATGATGATCAGAGGCCATGTCAGGTGCTCCCATCCGATTCCGTGAATGCCCCCCAGTTCCCATGCGAAAATTTGGGACATCGTCTGCCGATCGGCTAACATGGCAAAGGTGGTAAAGGCACCGAGCATCAGAGACAATGCGTATCCGACAAGAATGAGTGTTAACATATGCACACGGCCTCGTCCCCTGGCTAAGACATAGGCAGCAAAAACCGCGATCAGGGAACCTAAAAAAGCCCCCAAGCCTAAGGCTTGAGTCGCAGGCCATAAAAGGGATACCATAACTGCGCCAAAACCGGCCCCGGAAGAAGCGCCGATGATATAGGGATCGGCCAAGGGATTCTTAAAAAGAGCTTGCATAATGGCTCCCGCCAAGGCTAAACTCCCGCCGACCAAAGCTGCGGCAATGAGGCGCGGTAAGCGGATATCCCAAATGATCACATTGGATACGGTGGGGAGTGCCGGATTTTTGATGCTTCCCAAAAATTGATGCCAAGTCAAATTAACCGGTCCGTAACCGAGCCCCAAGGCCAGGACCAAAATGAGAAGCGCCCACAATAAACCCCATTGCTTAACCCGCTTGAGAGAGATCATGAGGCAAGGCCAGATGGGGATGAATAAGGTGGATTAGTTCGGCCAACCCCATGGCCAAAGCGGGTGAGGGCTGATCAATGTAGGAGGGTTGGGTCATGGCTATGATGTGATGATCACGAACGGCTTGGATGTGTTGGAATCCCGGTAAAGTCTGGATAATGTGCTGAGTGACATCCTCCGGATCGTAGACAATATCTTCAGGGTTGGCCTTGATGATTTGCTCGCTGGTTAATTGCGGGTAGGCTTTGTGGGTGAATTGAGTAGCAATATTTTGGCCTCCGGCCAGAGTGATGAGATTGTTCAAATAGCTGTCAGGCCCTGCGGTGTACAATTGTCCCAGGTCCAAAAAGACTGTGGGGCGGTGATGGGCTCCTTTTTGCACGAGGTGACGCAGTGTGTCCAACTGGGATTTGAGATGGGAGATGACTTGTTCTGCTTGGTGTGTGCGCCCTGTGGCCTCTCCCACAATTTGAATGTCGTGATAGACACCTGGAATACTTTGCGGACTTAGAATGATGACCGGAATATGGAAATGCTGTAATTGTGACAAGCCTTTGACTCCGGGAATGGCTAACACCAGATTCGGCTTGGTTGCAATGATGCGCTCAATGCTCACGGCCGGAAATGACGGGCCGATGTTATGCAGCCCTTTGAGTTCATGCGACCAAGGGGACGGAGTGTATTCAAAACTCATAGCATCCGTTCCCACGATGTTCTTTTTTAACCCCAGATCCAAGGCGATTTCGGTATTGCTGGGAGCAATGGTGACAATGCGGTTCGCGGGTCGCGGCAGGATGACTCGCCGCCCTGCATCATCTACAATGCTCAGCGCATGATGATAGAGCGGGTGAGCGCTTTGGGCAGATCCGATACCACAGCCTGCCAATAAGAGCGCACCCAAACCGACCCCTAATCCGTGCAGGGTCTTGATGACCTTATTCAATGCCTTTCCTCTCTTCTCGATCTTGATTTGTCCTTGTGGGGCACCACAATTTTTGGGTCCCCAACTTTGTCATAATGAGAGTGTAAGATGAAGCTCCTCGAATTACAAGGAATTTCAGCACCTTGCACCAAGAGAGGATGCAGGGATACTGTTAAAAAAAGGACGAAAGAGGTTCACCGGGGTGGGGGGACTGGATGATATGAACGAGTGGGGCAGGGCGGATATTTATACCGAAAAGGTTCTGTGGGCTTTATGTTACCGGACCCGGGCGGCTACGATTGCGACCATTATGGGATGCGCGGGTCTTGCCTCCGACATTGTCATTCCCGTTGTAGAACGGCTCGTGAAAGAAGGAAAGGTGACAGTGTATCGCAAGTCCGGGCAGCCTGCGCTATATTTTTTGCGGGGTCCCAGGGATCTTGACATGTTTAAGACTCAACAACTCATGCAGTCTCTCACTTGGAATCTGCCTATTGATGATCGGGTTATATGAGTGTGATCAGGTTCTTGGGTGTGCGGTGTCAGTCCCAGTTCTGATTTTCATCCTCCGCTTGGCACAAGGGAGAAAACATGATAGTCCAACGGCCCCTATCGAAGTGGCGCAAGAGGAGTTGCCCGGCATTGGGAACCAATATGTGTCGGGATGCGGGTCCGTGAGTTTGGAGAACCACCAAGACTGCCCCCTTGATGCAATCGGCATGGGTGGCTGCCACAGTCAAACCACTCGGACGGTGATTTTCGAGAAAACTTTCCAAAGTGGCCAGCACCCGTTCTCCCACGCTTACAATATTTTCTCCGCCGGGGGGAGGATTGGCTTCAGGATCTTTTCGCCATGCCATGAAATCAGGAAGATTAGCGGTTTCGAGGTCCTTAAGGCGACGCCCGTCCCATGCTCCCAAGTCTACTTCGGCCAGATCGTCCAGCGTGATGGGTTGAATATGATGAATGCGGCTCAAAGGTGCGACGGTTTCTCGAGCGCGCAATAAAGGGCTTGTGACAATATAATGCACCGGGGCAGTGATAAGCTGTGTGGCCAGACGTTCTGATTGCAAAACACCCTTTTGTGTCAACGGTGGATCCCAGCTTCGGCGCGCAAGCTGCCCGGAGCGGTTTGCTTCACTTTCGCCATGCCGAACTAAGAGAACATCTGCATATGGGAGCAAAATACGACCTCCGTTGCCATTGAAAAAATCCTATGCTGAATATATTACCGAATTTACACGGCTATGGAGAGAATTTATTGCGTTACGGCAATTTTGTCAAATGCACAAGGCACCCAGGAAGCATTATGAGCGCAAGAGTACCGGGAAGATGGGAAGATTGAGCGGAAATTGCCACCGGTTAGGATTCGTGGTAACCTATTACAGAACAATCATTTCTCTTTGCTCATAGTATGGCAATCGAGCGAAGAATCAATTGAATAAATCGCCAAATCGTGTCTTGACACGAACGGGGGACCCAATTTGTGGGGCGTACGTAAGGGGGCAGCTTTCCGCCCTAGCCCGTCAGCTTACCTCGTCGGCATGGAAAGCTTGGACTGATAGCCCGGGCTGTCCCGGGCTTTTTTTTAAGATTTGGCGATTTTTCGATTGATGGGAGATGAGACACTGACTTACTAAGGAGGTACGCCTGATATGGGTTATTCATGGGTGAGTTCCGAAGAGGAAGCCGAGGAGACTCTCACCACTGCAGACGGCGAACCAAGTACTTGGGTAGCGGATAAGAAACCTTATAAGGGTTATGTTCCATGGTTGGTGGCGGCAATCGTTATTGCGTTGTGGTGGCTGATTACAGCTCTTAACATGGTGTCTTCGACCGCTTTGCCCTCTCCCGGCTCGGTCCTTCATGATTTCTTTACGGTGGCGATTTCGGGCTACAGCGGCGTTCCGCTTTTAACCAGCACGCTCTATAGTATGGGACGAATCAGCGCCGGGTTTTTAGCGGCCGTGGTGGTGGGAATTCCTATCGGATTCTGGATGGCTTCCACCGACTGGGTATTTTTAGCCATTGATCCCTTGTTGCAATTCTTGCGCCCCATTCCGCCTTTAGCCTACATTCCCGTCATGATCGTCTGGTTTGGAATTGGGGAAACTTCGAAAGTCGTGCTGATTTTCTTTTGTACCATCCCTATTATCATCATTAGTGCTATGAGTGGTGTCAAAAGCGCCCAGGAAACGCGTATCCGAGCGGCCCAATGCTTAGGGGCTAACAAGCGGCAATTATTTCGCTATGTGATTTTTCCCTCGGCTTTGCCCGAAATTTTTACCGGCATGCGAGTCGGAATTGGTATCGCTTGGACCTGTCTTGTGGCGGCTGAGATGATCGCGGCATCTAAAGGTCTTGGCTGGATGATCGAATCTGCCGGAAATGAACTGCAGATAGGTGTAGTTTTCGTAGGAATTGTGATTATTGGATTTCTTGGTTATGGCATGGAACTCATTATCCGCGGTATCGAACACCGCGTGACGCCTTGGAAGGGAAAGGCCTAGGGACTCACAAGAGATGAGTGGCAGTTATCCTTACTTCTGGGTGTGTATTGGATTCCATTGTCAATCCTTTCGAATATGCAACAAGATTAAAGGGGGATTTTGATATTGCGTGAATTTATGCGACATAAAGCACCAGTGAGAACATTGGTGATTGGAGCAGCGACCTTACCATTCGTGGCGTTTTTAGCCGGCTGCGGCACAACGTCTGCAGCCAACCAAAAACCCACCGTGACCATTGGATACGAAAATGCGCCGGATCCGGAATCCGTAGCGATTGAACAAAAATTCTTTCAGAAGTACATGCATGCCAACGTGCAACTAAAATATTTTTCTTCCGGACCGGATGCATTGACATCACTGGCCTCAGGATCTCTGGATTTCATGACGACATTGGGGAATCCTCCCACCGCATCCGCCATTGCCCGCGGAGTGCCTCTAAAAGTCGTGTGGGCCATGGAACGCTATACTACCGCCGAGGGATTGGTCGTAAAAAATGGCAGTCACATTCGCTCTTTGAGAAATTTGGAAGGAAAAACGGTGGCCTTGGTATCAGGTTCCACCTCGCCGTTTGAGTTGGACACAGCCTTGAAAATGCACCATATTCCGATTTCTTCGGTGCATATCAGGAATATGGCCCCACCCAACATGGTGTCGGCATGGAAGACGGGACAAATCAATGCGGCCTACACCTGGGCTCCCTTTAGCAATGAAATGCAGCAGGACCACGGCCGCTTTCTGATTTATGACCAAAATCAGGTGAATGCCGCTCCGATCTTTAACCTCGCGGTAACGAACTCGCACTTCGCCGCGAAGAATCCGAAATTGGTCGATCAGTTTATTCAGGCGGAAGAAGCGGGTGTGAAATTCTTTCATGCACATCCGACAAAATCCTATCAAGATATCGCTAAACTGAACGGAATCACTGCTCAGTCCGCCAAGTCTCAGGCACAGGGTCTAAAATTTACAACCTTGGCCCAGGAACTCACAAGCCGGCGTATGGGCACAACCAGTACCGTTAAAAACTCCTTGGTGACCAAGTCGTTGTCGTCGGCCGCGGCGTGGTTGAAACAAACAGGGCAGATTAGCAGCGTTCCCAGCCATATCAGTCAATATGTGGATCCCGCTTTTGCCCAGAGTGTGTATAAGAACTCTCAGAAGAGCGGTTCCTAAGGAGGTTCCTTAGGAAGTGATCGATTGCAGTTCGTGAAGGAGCTGGCATTGTGATTGAACTGAAAACCTTAACCAAATTCTATCCTCCTACTAAGCGCGGGTCGCCGCCGGTGTTGGCTGTAGACCACGTGAATATGTCGATGGATGACGGAGAATTTTTGTGCATCGTCGGTCCGTCCGGTTGCGGAAAGACGACGATCCTGAACATGCTGGCCGGGTTTGAACGTCCCAGTCAAGGCCAAATCCTTTTGGACGGAAATCTTGTGGATAAGCCGGGCCCGGAGCGGGTGGTGGTATTTCAACAGCCTTCTTTGTTTCCTTGGATGAGTGTGTTCGACAATATCGCTTTGGGATTGACTTTGCGGGAAGGAAAAAAGTCGCAGCATGAACAAAAGATTGATGCCATTATTGATACCGTAGGTCTCAAAGGATTTGAGAAGCATTTTCCCTATCAGCTTTCAGGGGGCATGCAGCAGCGTGCAGCCATCGCGCGCGCCCTGATTACCGAACCCGAAATTCTGCTGATGGATGAACCGTTCGGAGCATTGGACGCACAAACTCGTACCGAAATGCAGCGGTTTTTGCTGTCTTTGTGGGAGCGACTGCGCCCGACGGTCCTCTTTATTACCCATGATGTCGAAGAAGCGATTATCCTGGCTGACCGGGTGGTGGTGATGACACCCCGACCCGGCAAGATCGCCTCCGACATTCCCATCGACTTGGGCAGGCCCAGGCAATGGGATGTGAGCCTGTCTCCGGAATTTCTGCGGTATAAAAAGACGGTTCTGAACATTCTCAGGCCATCCGCTCACTCTTCTCAGGTGGCACCTTGATAACGCCCCGGGGATCCGTGAGTCTTCCGTTCCGGGGCATCTCTCTTCTCTAGCTTGGGTGATGGGGATCTAAGGATTCGTGGGATTAATATAAAGATGTTTTAGACTCCGCCTCCCCCTCAACTTATCAGTATCATGGGATCTCATAAGTTGAGGGGTGACTTCTGTCCATGGCTAAATCTCATCCATGGGGATGGGAGGGAGTATTGGCCAGAATCACGGCTCGCCTGATAGCCAAGGATACGGCATGGGCCGCCACGGTTCCCACCAGCCCCGGATCGGCGGGGAAGTCTCCGGTCGATACGGCAAAAAGCGTATCCCCGTCCCATGGTGTATGCACGGGATCGATAGCCCGGGCCAGACCGTCGTGGCCCATGCGGCATACTCGGAGCAGTTCGATCTTGGACAGACGTGCATTAGTGATAATCGCGCCGATGGTGGTGGATTGACCCGGGGAGGGCATGGCGGAACTTCTCTCCCACATCGCCGGTGTCGTCGCTTGAGGCTTGCCGTTTTCGTCCCTGGGCCCGGCTAAAATTCGGCCGTTTTTGTCCACGATGCTGCCCAAAGCGTTGACCACCACTAAAGCTGCGAGCACAAGACCACCGGGAGTGACGAGACTGACACAAGCCTGACCACCTTTCATCGCTAACCCCGCTCCCAAGGACTTTCCGACGGTAGCTCCGGTTCCGGCACCCTGAGAACCTTCCGGAACAAGGTTCGAGGGTGGTTCTTCCATGGCTTTTTGCATAGCCTCTTTCCCGTCTTCCAGTGTGGGAGGCTCGGCTTGCCCATAATCAAGATCAAAAATGGACGCCGCCACCACGATAGGTATATGGATATTTGCTAAGGTAAATCCGCGGTGATATCTGCGAAGAACTCTCTGAGCCCCATCTGCGGTTTCCAATCCCAGTGCACTACCGCCCGTGAGGATGATGGCATCAGCCCCGGGGACGAGATTGGCGGGTGCGAGCACCGGGGTTTCCCGGGTGGCAGGTGCTCCTCCCGCCACATCCACCGAAGCAAATGATCCTGCAGGAAGCAATAAGGCCGTGATTCCGGTTCCCTTGATGTGATCACTTACCGTACCGATTCTTATGTCAGGAACTTTCATCGTTCCGGGAAAAATATCGTAACCTTGCATATTTGCCATCGCATTTCACCGATCCTTTTTCCGGCCATAACCGATCTCAGTTGATCTTGCCGCTTTGAATACCCCCTCCATAATATCTCAACGAATGGGAATATTGCCGGCAGGGAGGGAACTGTTGCTTTTTACATCCGGGCTTTCTCAGATGTTTGAAAGAGGATGTTTAGGCTCTGAGGATTTTTGTTGTTTTTCGCTTTTATCAACCAAGAAGGCTGTCTATCTGACAAAACTCTCAAGATTTTGAGGTTTTCGCACATACTCTGTTCGAGTTCCAAGGTTTGATGGTATGCTGATGCTATCTGTCGGGAGGAGAAAATTGTGAACGAAGAAAAGGCCGAATCATTATTTGATGCCCTGTTTCGTGTGTTGCGCATGATGACGCGCTCATTTGCCAAGGATCGTAGGCCGGAACACATTACACCTACCCAATACCACATTTTATACCTGATCCGGGACCGCCAAACGTTAACATTGATGGACATGGCTAAACATCTCCAAGTATCTGCGCCTACCGCCACACGGGCGGTGGATGCTTTGGTTCTCAAGCAAATGTTATGCAAGGAACGAGATCCCCAGGACCGGCGACTAGTCTGGCTCAGACTGTCAGAAGAAGGATCAGGGTTATTGGCCCGGCAGCGTAGGGAGCGGGTTAAAATTTTGGCCGAGGAGGCAGATGCCAGGCTGACGGAACAAGAGCGGGATCAACTGATATATTTACTGAACAAACTCATACCTCCGGTCTTTACCGAGGAACAATAAGGTGAGTGGTGAATGCCCACAATTGGTTTAATTGTCAATCCCATGGCCGGTCGCGATATCAGACGGTTAGTGGCGGCGGCTTCGTTACAGTCGGCGCCGGAAAAAATGTTGGCGGTACGGAGAATTTTCGCGGGAATGGCCGGAATTCCCGGAACGGAAGTCTTGATGATTGATGATTATGAAGGCTTTGGCCGTTATGCATTTCATGAACTGGCCAGTATATTGCCGGTACGGCTTATCGACGGAGAAAGAGAGCCGAGCAATGGCCATTCCACGATAGACTGGGCGTGGCGGCTGCAACAACAAGGAGCACACCTCATTGTGAGTGTGGGGGGAGACGGCACTCAGCGTAATATTGCGCAGGCCCGTCTCAATATCCCGATTCTGCCTATTGCCGGCGGCACCAATAACGTGGCTTGTTGGACCGGGGATCAGACTGCCGCGGGATATGCTGCCGCTCTTTATGTAGCCCGCGGCGACGATCCCCTGGACGTCGGTTGTCAGGCCAAATTGATACATGTCAAGCAGCAAAACGGTCATGAAGAATTAGCCTTAATCGATGTGGCTTTGGTGCATCAGACTTACACCGGAGCCTTAGCCGTATGGCACGCCGATGATGTCGAAAGGCTGCTTTTGACAATAGCCGATCCCGTTCGCCCCGGTTTATCCAATGTCGGCGGCTTTATCCACCCTATCGGCTCCGGGGACGACCGGGCCGTGGAAATTGCCTTGGATGACGGCCCCCCCGGAGAAAAGACGTGGGCGGTGTTGGCACCCGGCCTGATTACCCCTTTTTATGTGAAGCAGACGAAAGCTGTCTCTTTAGGACAACCCATCACTTGGCAACGGGCCGAAGGGGGCTCTTTGGCCTTGGACGGGGAGCGCACTGTGGTGTTGCGGCCAGGTGAAGTGGTGACACTGCAGGTGATCCGAGATGGTCCATATGTTCTGGACCCGGCAAAAATTCTCAATTATTCCGCCCACTGGGACTAATAACGGGAATAGGCGGTATGGTGGAAGTCTTAATGATTTTTTCTCTTTCGGGTGGTCTAAATTTCTCTCCGCCACTTATGCATAACAGTAGAGCAAGACACCAAGCGGAGGGGGAACAGAAGACGTTGCCGCCCAAAAAAATGATTGGCTCCCACATGGCTCAAATCATTTTGCGATTGGCCACGATTCGCCGGGAACTCAAAGAACTCGAAAGTGAAGAACGAGAGATTCGCGATAGCCTGTTGAGCGAGTTGAAAGATTGGCCCGAGGATGGGTTTCCTATTCGGGTTGGGGAGGTCGAATTGCGGATCTCCCGTCGCTCCGGCCGCATCGATCCGGAGGAGGCCCTTCATATTCTCGAGAGCCGAGAGCTTTTGGACCGCGTTCCGACGGAAGCGGTGATTAGCGATCAACAGGCGGTTTTGTCTTTGCGTGTAGCAATATCCCGACTCAGCATGCCCTCCGATACCCAACAGCAGCTGAGCGCAAATTTTCAGGAAGCTATTCGATTCCGCCCAGCCTTGCGAAACGACTGGCTGGACGGACTCTATAAAAATGACTGGCTGGATCGGGACAGTTATGCCCGTTGTTTTAAAGAGCGGAAGCCGGTTGTCCCGGTTTTGGTGGTACGTTGATGGGCCATTGCCCTTGGTTGGCATCAATGATGCGGCGATATAGGTAAGCACTATCCCTCAAAGTGCGTTCTTGAGTTTTATAGTCGACCCCGATTAGCCCAAAGCGAGGGCGGTATCCGTCGACCCATTCGAAATTGTCCAGAGCGGACCAGTAAAAATAGCCTCGCACGATAGCACCTTGATTTTGTGCGCGGCTGACAGCGGCCAAATGATCGAGGATAAATTGCTGTCTTAGGATATCATCGTTGGTAGCTATGCCGTTTTCGGTAATTAATAGGGGTTTGTCAAAATGCTTCAAGGCCAGCAACAATTCTTCCAGACGCTCAGGATGAATCTCCCAACCCATATCTGTAAGAAGTGTTGCATTCGGTTTGTGCACAACGGGAGTCCAAAAGTGACGATGGTCCGTATATTGTTGTGAATAATAATTGACACCGATAAAATCCGTCGTATTTCGCGCTTGTTGGATAAAGCGCTCATTGAACAGATAATTGACAATCCGGGCATTGAACCGGTCCAGTCGCGAACGGTTGTCATAGGGTGAAAAGGCCAGTAGGTGATTCGCGATTCCGACCATGGCATCGGGACGATGGGATTTAATACGGTGATAGGCTCTTTGATGGCAGGAAAGCAACTTGGAACCAATCTGCCAGAATTCCTTGAGGTTTTTGTGCCCAGGAGGCCATTGTCCCATGCCGTAACTCATGGCGGCATATACCATCGGTTCGTTGATGGTGACATAAAAGCGGACTAAATCGCCTACAGCATCCATAACCTTCTTGACATAACGCTCAAAGAGTCTCGACGCTTCAGGGTGAAAAAATCCCCCTTGTTTGGCAAACCATTTGGGTAGAGTAAAGTGATGAAGCGTGATTAAGGGCTCTATATGGTGATCCAAGAGGGATTGGGTCATGGCGCGGTAATGGTCTAAAGTCTGCCGGCTAAATTGGCCCGGTTCCGGTTCGATGCGGCTCCATTCCAAAGAATATCGGTAGGCATTCACACCAATTCGGGAAAACAATTGAAAGTCCTCGGGATATTTGTGGTAGTGTAAAGAGCTGTCGGCTGACTTCTCTGCCACATGTCCCGAGTTTTCCCACTCGGTCCAGTCATTGTCCGTACCGCCTTCAACTTGATGGCTGGATGTCGCTACGCCCCATAAAAAGGGGATCGTGTCTTGCGGCCAAAACATCATGGAATTTCCCGGAATTCTTGGGTATTCCCTTCCGGGGAAAATGCGGTGCCCGAATCTTCCTGCCCCATATCCCTATTCTCCTTTCCCGAAATGAATATCTATTGGTCAGTCTTTTTCTTTTTGTGGGTCTGCAAAAGGCAAGTGGTTTCCTGGAAACGATTAGGAGGGGGTTGTGGACTCGGCCTTTCTTTCTGGAGTGTGTACCGTATGGTCCTGCTCTTGACTCGCGATGATTCCCAAGCGAATGCGAATGGCCTTTGGAACTGTTCGAATTGAAACAGGCAAATGGCCCACCAATTCGCCATCGGCGTGCACCCACAATTCTTTTGGACCCTCCACGCGCAAAGTCGAGGCGGGAAATGTGCTAACCACTTTGCGATGCACATGATTGCCCCGAAACACCCGGGCCAATAAAGGAAAGACCTGCCAGGGACTGATGCTTTCGATCCAAACGATTTGAAAGGAGCCGTCGTGTGGATCCGCTTCGGGACAAATTTTCATCCCGCCAGCGTAATATCGGGTGTTACCGACCGCGATCATAAAGGTATTTTGGGACCGGGTGGCATCGGGAGAGACGATAGTCATCGGCTGGGGACGATAACCGAATGCATTATACAAAACTCCGCGAATAAAAACCCAGGTGCCGTTGCCCTGTTTTTTTCGTTTATTCACCCAGCCGGCTACTTCAGCGTCAAAGCCGGCCCCGGCAACAGTGAGAAAATATTGTTCGTACTGACCGTCAATATGGCCTAGGTCAAACCAGCGGTAAGGTCCTTTGATGGCCAATTCGACCATTTGACCGGGTGATTGGGGATAATGGAGCATGCGCACAAAGTCATTCCCCGTTCCGGCGGGAATGACGCTGAATATGGCTTTTCCGGCCGGCATCAACCCGTTCACGACTTCGTGATGGGTACCGTCGCCACCTAAAGAAATGACGGTCAGATCTTCGATGTCAGCGACTTCCCGGGCCAATAAGGTGGCATGTCCCGGACCTTCGGTTTGGATAATCTCCACATCACATTTTTCGAGATACGGTTTTATTTGTTCCAACACTCTCACTGCTTTGCCATTACCGGCTGTGGGATTGTAAATGATCCGCGCTGCCATAAATTACGGGATTCCCCCATTACATGAATATACCTGTGCAAAGTGCTCAATCAGGTGACGTGTTCCGCACCTAGAATATCACGGCAACGTCGAATTTCATCGGCATATTGGGCTTCTGCCTGCACAGGTGTTTCCAGATAAAAGGGGATAGATCCCCATTTGGGTTCTTTCAAAATCTCCGCGATCATCTCTATGCCCATATATCCCTGACCAATGAGTTCGTGCCGGTCTTTTCCGGCCCCTGCCGGCACTTTGCTGTCATTCAAATGAATCGCCTTTAATCCGTCCATAAACCCAGAATGTCGAAATCCTTCAAATTCCGGGATTTGATTCGGAATCAGTATGCCGGCGGAAAATGCGTGTTGGGTGTCCAAACAAAACCCGACCTTGCTGCGAGGAAACGGGTCGACGATAGCCAACAACTGGTCCACGGTTGTGCCTATTTCAGATCCTTGGCCGGCGGTGTTTTCCAAAAGGATCATTGTCTTTTCACTCTTATCTTTTTCCACAATCTCTGAAAGAGCCTGGTGCATGCGGGATATTCCCCATTCCACTCCCTTGTCTTTAGGTTTTCCGCAATGGACTATGACTCCATAAGAACCACGAGCCTCTCCAATTATGAGATCTTTTATTAAAGCGTCAATGGAAAGGTTAAAAAGCTCCTCATCGGGAGACGCGAGATTGATTAAATATGGTGTATGGCCAACACTCACCAAATTAAGATCTTCCGCAAGAGCCCGCCCTTCCTGTGCGTCGGCTACGTTAAGCGGTTTGACTCCCCGAAATCCGCGGGGATTCTTGGTAAAATATTGAAAGCACGTAGCCCCGAGTTTCGGAGCGTTATCCACGGCCTTGACAAAACCCTTGGCCACACTCAGATGACATCCAATACGTCTCATGGTCCACTTCGCCCCATTCCGTCGCTATGGTCCATGA
This sequence comes from Bacillota bacterium, assembly GCA_021821465.1. Taxonomy (GTDB): domain Bacteria; phylum Bacillota; class Sulfobacillia; order Sulfobacillales; family Sulfobacillaceae; genus Sulfobacillus. The sequence continues at coordinate 4,851 of JAKACM010000049.1, read as the reverse complement.
TGACGAAAATCGGTTTTGACGTCAAGCAAAGTTCAAATCCCGCAAAAAATTAGAGGAATTTTGATGTGTCTGGGCGAATTCAAGAACCGTGGTTCGATTCATAAAAGCGGCTGGGAGTTAGCGAAAAAATGGCACCGAACGGAAGAATCGAAAAAAGGCACCAAGATTTCTGAAAAGACACATAGGAGGGCGATCCTTGGCAACGGCACAGTATTGGACTTATGAAGCGATAGAGAATATGCTGCAAAAATGGCAAAGGACTTATCCTCAACTCTTGTCCCAAGAAGACTTGGGGACAAGCCGGAAGGGACGTAAAATATGGGCGCTCGTGATTTCGTCTCCCATCTCTTTGGCACACTCTAAGCCTGGTGTTTTAATTGATGCCAACATTCATGCGGGCGAGGTGGCAGGAAATGCCGCGCTAATGCATTGGGTTGCGGGACTCTTGGAGAATTATGGGCTTTCTCCTGCCGTAACTCGACTTGTGGACACTCGGTGCATTTACGTTATTCCTCGTATTGCCGTGGACGGAGCAGAAGAATATCTGAATACTCCCTTGCGTCTGCGCTCCAGTCCGCATCTCTATCCCTATTCGGCAGTCTTACCGGGTTGGATATTAGACGATGTCGATGGTAATGGGCATATCTTGAGCATACGAATTCCCGAGGACGATGGCGCATTTGCCATCGATGAAAAGGATCCGCGGCTGATGCGACGGCGACGCCCCGGAGAATTTGGCGGGCAATATTATCATGTTTTTCCCGAAGGACGACTCAATAAAGCGGAGCATCATGCCCGGGACTTTCCGGCAAAACATTTTCAACTCTCGGTATCTCAAGGCATGGATTTCAACCGGAATTTCCCCGTGCGCTGGGCAGGGGAAGATCAGGAGAAGGGTTCCGGGCCATTTCCTTTGTCTGAACCGGAAATTTATGCCGTGGCCAATTTTGTGGCAAAGCACCCCAATATAGCGGTTTATGCGGCTTTGCACACGTCGGGAGGAGTCATCCTACGCCAACCGTCTCTGGGAGATGACACTACTATGAATCTTGCCGATCGATGGCTCTTTACCAGGATGGCGACCGAAGGAGCTCAAGTGAGCGGATATTTTGCCAAGTCAAATTTCGAAACCTTCCACAACGGCCATGACGGGGTGCTGATGCCGGGGGCCGCGGACGATTGGATGTATGATCACCAAGGAATTTTAAGCTTTACCGTAGAAATATGGGATATTGCCCGTCATGCGGGAGCCAGGGGATACGCCGAGCTTGGGGTTCGGGGACTGATGAAATTAACCGACAGTGAAAGAGAGGATGACTGGCGGAAAATTTTGGCCTTTGTTGATCGGGAGATCGGCACCGGGGGATTTTTTCCTTGGACACCCTATGATCATCCTGATTTGGGGCCGGTCGAGATTGGCGGAATTGATCCGAAATTTGTCATGCAAAATCCTCCTGCCGCCTTTCTGGAAGAAGAGTGCGAGAGAGTCGGACGGTTTTTGACCACCTTAGGACTCTCGACAGCGGAATTGCATCTGTCGACTTTAAAAGTGGAAAAACAAGGGAATAATATTTATAGGATTGTTGCCGTGGTAACCAATCAAGGATTTTTACCGACATCCAGCACCGAGAAGGGAAGAACGATGAAGCGCAATCAGGGTCTGGTGGCACGCCTCGAGGGCTCCTATCATATGATTTCGGGGGAATCCCCCCAATATTTGGGTCACTTGAAGGGATATGGCAGTCAAGATTCCTTAGAGCCACCGCAAGCCAACCGGATTCAGATTGAGTGGGTGGTGCAAGCGGAGCCCGGCAGTACACTGCAATTGAGTGTGGATACGCCGAAAGGCGGTTTAGTTATTTCGCCGGTGGTGCTGGAAAAGTCTTAAATCCCGCGGCCGGAACTCCATTTCTGCGGGTGATGGGGGGTGAATGAGTTGTACGGACATGATTTACGACTGTTGATTCCCGCAGCGTTGCAAACGACGTATTTGAATACGGCCACCCTAGGTCCGACCCCCACTCCGGTTTCTGCCGCTTCCTGCGCTGCGGAAATTAAATGGGAGGAAATGGGGCCGGGACATGTGCCCTATTACGTGGAAGCTCGGGATAAAGCCAGGCAATTTGCCAAACGCATTGAAGAGTCTATGCCGCATGGTACGGTCAGTCTGGTTGAAAACAACAGTCAGGGTATCTTGCGGGTCCTATGGGGTATCAGCTGGAACACAGGGGACGAATTGGTGACCACGGATCATGAGCATCCGGCTCTGCTTTTTTCGATTGCATCCTTAATTCGCCGTTTTGGCATTACCGTCAAAGTTTTGCGTGCCGACAGTGAAGAACCCTTGCCTGATCAATTGCGAAAATGTCTCAGCCCCCGCACAAAATTGGTGGCCGTGAGTCATGTCTCCTATCTGACAGGGTGGCAACTGCCGGTTGAAAAACTCGCCGTTGTTATCCGTGAATATCCCCAGGCCCGTCTGCTGATCGACGGTGCTCAGGCTTTGGGTAATATTACCGTTAATCCCTTCACGACGGGTGCCGATTACTATGTGTTTTGCGGACACAAATGGATGATGGCTCCCCCCGGTTGGGCCGGATTGTGGGTCAAAACAACTAGGCTGGGAGAACTGGCAACATTGTGGCCTATCGACGACCGGAATTTTGATGCGCATGAACTGGAAGAGGGAATTTGGCCTTTGGAATTAGACAATGGCCAGGCCCTCGAATTCGGCAGCCGGGCCTGGCCCCGGGTCGTGGGATGGTCGATCACCTGGGACTATTTTGAGGAGGAGGGCTTCCCCAATCAATGTCGTTATCAAGCCATGCTGGCTCAAGAATTGACGCACGAGATAAGTCATATTTCCGGTATCGAGACGGTGAAGCCACCCACAGCCGATTATCGCTCGAGTGCTTTGGTGGCTATACGCTGTCCAAAACTTGGTGCCGGCTTGGCCGATGAATTATGGAGTCGTCATATTGTGGTTAAACCCCTTCCCTCCTATCAAGGGATTCGGGTGGCCTTAGGAGTATTTAACACCCCAGAAGACGTCGACAGGCTCACGGAAACTTTGAGCGAGCTGAAACTGTAAATCGAGGGATTAGAGGGGATCAGGGGGTGGTTCAATGGAATTCGGAGTGTCCGGATCACTTTCTACCGCCAGCCGATCACGAATAAGCCAGGCTAAATCACTGTCCAAGTGCGCGGGATCGATTACCTGGGGATATTTAGACCACACCTCCCGCCATTTTTCCGGAATTTCGGGCTTGTCTAGAATATGCCCGCGAAATTCATGATCGGAGAGAAATCGGTCGATCGTGTCAAACCGAAGAGGTGCGCGCGCGATCAGAAGCGGCTCGCATATCGCTTGCAGCCAATAATTCACTGATGGCGTCGCCTGTTCGGGATATAAGAGAGTGATTAAGTCGATAACGGCCTTAACTCCTGACTCCGGGTCAGGGACTTTTGGCCCAAATCCCATGATTTCATCTCCTTTCATGAAAGAATTGTCTCTTCACCTTTTGCGCCTTCTTTTCGTATGTTAACACGAAAGATGGTACGAAAGGGGGAGAGCCTTTATGGCCTCTTCTGTCGGAGCCGCCTCGGTTCTAAACCCACCCCAATACCTGCTTACCTTGGTGAGGGGCAGTATCCGCTTTTCGCGTCCCATTGGCTTATGGCAATTTTATCGTGAGGCGGGGTACCGTGTCGAGTGTTATCATAACGTCTTGACTCTTCCCAAGACCTTAAGGGAAGAGAGGGTGAGTCGTTTGCGCAGTACTTTTCGCCTGGGTATCTTCCTGGAAATGGGGGTCAGCACGGTGAGTGGTCCTTTGGCTCCTTTTATTGGTTTGCCTCTTTTGGCCATGATTTTATTGAAATGGACCATCGATATCGGTTGGTGTTATGGGTTGGATATGAGAGATCCCCGGACTCAACGTGAGGTTGGCTACGTCTTCCTAAATGACTTCAATCAGATTGTCTTTGAAAAAGACTCTGAAAACGTCATGTGGAAACGATTGGGCACAACTTTTGCTCAGTTGCTTCTGATGGGATGGGGCCAGGAGTTAAAATGGGCCGATCAAATAATGGCCAAGATTCGGGGAGAATTGCGGGACACAACGGAAAAGGAGCCGGGATGCACTTCATGTGCCTGCACAAGCCACTCACTCCGAAATTCCTGCCATTCGCGGTCAGACTCTGGATTTAGAGGGCTGTGGGGGAAGACAATAAAAACATAATCTACGGACTTTTCCATGAAGGAGGTGCGAACAATGGAAGAAGAGAGGCGGCCGGAAACTGAGGAGAAATTGGAAGAATGGTTTGATGTCATGCGAGAATGGTTTGACACTGCGGAATAATCGACTGGGATAACGAAGCAGCTTCGTAATAAGTGCGGGGAGCTGCTTCGTTGTTTTTTGACTCAACATGGGATAACACGGTGCACTTTGAACCGTGGCAATATATTGGGAATGCTCTTGCGAGCTACGTGCTGATGTTTATGAGCATTGCCGTTAGCCAAAATTATGAGGAATATAGTGGGTTGCCTTTCTTCTGCGAGACCAATGCTTCGATCGCGACCTTTGGTGCTTTTGAATAACGCTGACTTCTCACGGCGTATTTAGACACCGCGCAATTTCTTCCATAGGGCGAAGCCAATTCGTGCGCATAATCTCCTTAGATAATTCTGAGTTTTTGGATTCAAAGGCTTGAAAATAACGCCTGCGCATTCCCCTTCTTAGGCGATAGCCAAGAGGGGGTCAAGCGGGCGGCGGCCTCTTGGCGGCCGCCTTGCGGGGTTTTTCTTTCGTCCCTTGAGCCTCGACATAGCGTTTTACCGTCTCTAAAGAT